>JAHZIZ010000381.1 GCA_022601215.1 Bacteroidota bacterium | reverse complement strand
TGAACAATTAAAACAGCTCATTTATTGGTTTGTATGCC
Source organism: Bacteroidota bacterium (assembly GCA_022601215.1). Classification (GTDB taxonomy): domain Bacteria; phylum Bacteroidota; class Bacteroidia; order Flavobacteriales; family Flavobacteriaceae; genus Aureisphaera. The sequence continues at coordinate 7,073 of JAHZIZ010000381.1, read as the reverse complement.
ATCAAAATAATGTCGTAATTCGCATTTATACCACCAACCTATACACAGAATACTTTTAAATAGATTTATTCACATGTCGCTATTCAACAAAAAGAAACGTATTCAATATTTAGGATTTAATGATTTTTGGTTTTCCGTTATCGGTGTTCTTAGTCTTAGTCTAATAGCCAACTATCTATTCAATAACCCTTCAGAACGAGGATCTATTGACCTTATCATTATAGGCTGGTTTGCTGCATTTATATCTACCTCTTGTGACTGGATAATAATCAGGTTGATTTTGATTTTTTTACGAAAAAAGTATCCTAGTTTCAAAGATGATTTTAAACGAATTATCTTATTACTTTTTGCCATTATTAGTGTGATTCTATTGGTCGACTTAACAATGGGGTATTTACTTGCAAAGTTTTTTACCTTGTTAGGTTATTCGTCCTCTCACATGCTATTAATGAAGGTTCTTTTGCCAGTTATTTTGATTGTTATCATGATCATGGCGATATATGAAGCCATCTATTATAATGTAAGACTTAAAAAATCCATTCGAGAGGAAGAACAGACAAAACAGGTCATGATACAAGCGCAATTGGATACCTTACGTAATCAAGCCCAGCCACACTTTTTATTCAATAGTCTAAATACCTTACGTGATATAATTGACCAGGACACCAAGGAAGATGCTAAAGATTTCGTAGATAATTTATCTGGAGTTTATCGATTTATAATAGAGTCGGGGAATGCCAATTTAATTTCTTTACAGAAAGAGTTGAAATTTGCGAAAGCTTATATTCATATTCAAACGGAAAGATTTGGAAACAATTTACAAGTACAATGGGCCATTCCAGAAGATCAACTTTCGGCACTCATAGTTCCCATGAGTGTACAACTATTGCTAGAAAATGCCATTAAGCACAATGTCGTATCTAAAGCCAAGCCGCTTCATATCACTGTAGGTATTGAACAGGACAACTTAGTAGTGAGGAATAAGATTCAACCGAAATCTACACAAACTCCCTCCACTAAAATAGGTTTAAAGAATATTGAAAAACGATATCAACTTATTTCTAGTAAAACACCTATTATCCATCAAAATGAAGGGTACTTCACAGTGTCCCTTCCTTTATTACAACCAACAATCGAAAAGTCATGAAACTATTAATCGTTGAAGATGAACCCCGTGCTGCGAGTCAGTTGCAAAACTTACTACATAAAAGTGACTATGACTTTGATGTACTTACCATTATCGACTCTGTTGAAGAATCGATCTCTTGGTTTAGAGCGCACAGTATGCCAGATTTAGTGTTTATGGATATTCAACTTGCAGACGGGTTAAGCTTTGAGATATTTCAGAAAATAGAAGTAACGGCGCCTATTATATTTACCACTGCTTTTGACCAATACGCCATACAGGCATTTAAAGTTAATAGTATAGATTATTTATTAAAACCTATTCAGCAGGATGATTTAGATACTGCTTTACGCAAATTTTCTAAATCCAAAAGTCAAACAAACCCTATAGATTCTTCGATTTTAAAAGAATTATTGAGTGGTATGCAAACTCCGCAAAAACGTTCAGGAATATTGGTAAAAGAGGGGAGTGGTTTTGTACAAATAAGGGTGTCAGAACTTTTATATATGTATTCACAAGATAGCATCACCTTTGGTATTACTCACAACAAACGCTACATTATTGATGAGACGATAGACCAATTATTTGATTCCTTGGACGATTCTAAATTTTATAGAATTAATCGAGGCCAAATTATCTCAAAAATGTCCATTCAGAGAATAGACCCCTATTTTAATCATCGTGTAAAGTTATCGTTGTTAAATCCTCGTGACCAAGAATTTATTGTAAGTCGACAAAAGACCAGCGATTTTAAATCTTGGCTGAACCATTAAGCAGCAAGTGACGTTTCAAGTAGCAATCCCTACGGTTCAACATAAACTACTACCATTGAGTGGGTATTAAGTTCATATTTGTGATGTAATCAAAAAGCAACATCATGAAAAAATTACTTAGTATCCTTACTCTATTCATTTTCTTTCAATTAACGGCACAACAAACCTTGAGCACTGCACAATGGCAAGAAGACTTACGTTTTATTCAAAACACCTTACATAACGACTATTCGTTTCTCTTTGTAAAGACAACTAAACAAGAATTTGATTCGGAAGTGGAGAGCCTTTATGATGACATTCCCAATTTAGAAGAACACCAAATCATCGTTGGAATTTCTCGAATTTTAGCGTTATTCAAATATGGCCATACCTATGTAAGTTTTCATCAAAAGCCGTTTGAGTTTTCACAATTTCCATTCAACGTATATAGTTTTAAGGATGGAATTTATATTCAAGGTGCGCATAGGGAGTACCCAGAAGCAGTCGGAGCAAAAGTAATCGCGGTTGAAGGAATGCCTATTTCAGAAGTACTAAGAACCATTGAGCCCACTGTAGAAGCAGAGAATTCACAATTCTTTGAAGCGTATGGAATTAATAACATCCGATATCCAGAAATCTTACACGCTCAAAACATCACAAAAACGCTACAAAACAACGTGACCCTTACCTTAGAAAAAAATGGCAACGTATTCACTCAATCCTTTACTGCCATGACGAAAGGAGAGAAAGTACCCACAAATCGTGGTTATGTGCATCAAAATGAACATTGGCTAGATGCCAGAGATCAATCCACAACACCTTTGTATTTACAAGATTTAGATAAGGTCTATTTCTCAAAATACTTGGCTAAGAATAAAGCGATGTATGTTAGACATAGCAGAATTGCCGATGAAGCCGGAGAAAGCACTAAAGAATTTTATGCGCGTGTATTTAATGAAATAGAACGCAGTGACGCTGAGAGGTTAATTATTGATTTACGTTTGAATGGCGGAGGAAATAACTATTTGAATAAAGATGTTGTTAAAAGTATTATGACGTCGGAAAAGATCAACAAAATTGGAAACTTATTTGTAATTATTGGAAAACGAACTTATTCCGCTTGTCAAAATCTAGTGAATGAAATAGACAACTATACCAATGTCATATTTGTAGGAGAGCCCACTGCAGAGAATGTGAACTTTTGGGGTGACAACCGCCCTGTAATGTTACCAAATAGTGGAATTGACATCTCATTGTCGTATTTATGGTGGCAGGATAAGCCCGCGTTAGAAAATGCCGAATGGGTGGCTCCTAGCATTCCAGTAACTATGAGTTTTGATGAATTTGCAAATAATCAGGATCCAGTTTTAAAAGCGGCCTTAACTTTTAGTGAACCAGATTTTAAACCTAAGCCTATGGATTATGTAGTAAGCTTATATCTTTCGGGACAAACACAAAAATTGGGCGAGGAACTTCATAACATGATACAAGACCCTTTGTACGCCTTTTTCGATTTTGAAACTGGGTTACTTAAACTTGGAAACATTTTATTACAAAGTGGCCGTATTCCACAGTTAGAGGCATCCGTACAGGTCTTTTCTATGATATCACAGTTTTTTCCTAATTCAGCTAAGGCTTATAACTATCTTGGGGAATCGTATATGGCATTGCAGAACGCGCCTAAAGCAAAAGAAGCATTCCATAAGGCAGTTTCATTGGATGCCAATGGAAACGTTGGCAAAGCCGCTAAAAAACAGTTGTTAGAGATAGATAAATTATAGGAGTATAGACTTTTATGAAATAAAAATGTGCCAGTAGTTTCTGTGAGTTCTGCTGGCATATTTGTGTGTTGGTGTAAGATCCATCATTAATTAATACTGAACTGCTCTTGACAAAATGAATGAGAGCGATGGGTAGTGGGCTCTATATGTAAAAGGTTCTAAAAGTAAACCCTTACTAAAAAGTAAGGGTTTAAAATTAAATAGGCCTCATCCAAAGTAAGTGTTTCCACTTTTCCTTTTCTCGTAAAACCAAGGCAATATTTATAAAAAATAAAGCCCCAATCTGAATTAATTCCCCAATCTCATCAGCCTCCAAAAACAAATGAAACAGGAAAATATGTAATGTGATAGGAAGTAAGAAAATTGCCCCAATAAGACTAGTACCTTGTAGTACTAGAAGAAACCCGAATAACAGTTCACAAATCCCTAATACTTGCCAGAAGTATCCTGTTTGTTTTGCACCACTGATATACAGTATCTTTTGTAAGGTGTTTTCGTTTTCAGGAGATGAAAACTTTTGCGTTTTCTCAATCACTTCCAATGGCTCTGGAATTGGTTTTTGAAACTTTTGTACACCTCCATAAATCATAAACCCACCTAAGACAAGTCGGAATACAATAAATAATATACTAATAGACTTGTTCATAGTTAGAAGGTTGTTACGTCTGAATTTGGTTGATATACATAATTAAATGTGTAGTAAGGAGTTCCATCTACAAAGGCATTGGGGTTTGCTGGAGCATTTTCATAGTAGCTTACTATTTCCACTTTTGCATAAAGCCCAGCATGCGTTTTAAAAACAAGAATTTTACCTGGTATTGGGGTAATTAGATGACTAGGCTCTCCCGCATAATTATACCAACCATTGTCACTGCCACTGGTTATTGCATACCCTGTAGCCGCATCTTGTAGAAACAATGATGCGTCAACATCTGTTACGGATGCCATGGTACCGCTTGCAATATAAACTGCTGCTTCTGCGGTTCGGTTTGGCTCGTCAATTGTACCTAAAGTTGTTCCTCCATTAACAATAATTGACGTTCCTCTGAATGCGATATCCCAGTTTTCATCACTTGTCGTAGTTTGTCCTGTAGCGAAATCGAACTTTACAAATGCGCCTGATACCGGCTGGCCTTGACCACCCGTTTGGGGTGCATACAAATTGGAAATAGTTTCGGAGGCTATTTCTAACATAGGCGTTGCTTTATCATCATCACTGCTACAAGAAGTGAAGCCTATACAAACTGCTATTAAAGTTACTAATTGAAATTTTTTCATGGTTTTACTTATTGAATTCATTGTTTTAAAATTGTTTTGAATTTGTGGTTTCATTGTATGTATTTGTTAGTGTATTAAAATTGAATTTTGAGTTTTCCGTATATTATTCTTCCAGCGATATTGCTACTATTTTGTGTGTCGGTAAAGTCGAATACATTGTCTATACCGAAGCCCGCTACATAGTTTTTGTAAAAGGTTTTATTAATGGCAAAATCAATAATAGCATAGCCTTTGGCAAAATCATCGTACGCATCTAAATAGTCATTTCCATTGCTATCCAACAACCCATATTTACTTCGATACGTTCCTCTTAGACTTGTATCCATGTTCCATTTAGAAATAGTATAAAAGGCCTTTAAGTTTGCCATATGACGCGACCTATTGAATAGGCCGAAGTAATCTTTTTTGATTAATTGAAATGAAGGGGAACCGGGGTTTTCTCTAGCGAATACTTCCCCGTTATCAAAAGCAATTTCTGCATCGCGTTCTTTGGCATACAATAATTGATAACCCCCAGTTAATTTAAGTTGGTTTGTGGGTTTCCAAGTCGTATTAAACTCTAAACCTTGTGTATAAACCTCATTTACGTTGTAATAACTAAATACATTCTGGCTATTGGTTTTATTAGCTATAATTCTGGTATCAATAAGGTCATTGACGCTATTTCTAAATAGGTGCAACCCAAAGTTCAAATTAGAAGTAAACCGATAGTCTATCCCCATGTTAATACTGATTGAGTTTTCGGGTTTTAAGTCATCAGTATGTTCAGATATAGGAACAACAATATTGGATAGTTCCCCTTGTGATTCTAATTCTGGTATAGCGGTTGTTACTGCGTTGTACCCCAATACAGTATAGCCAACCGTCGTATTGCTAAAATCAAAATACAACTGTCTAAAATCTGGCGCTTTAAATCCATAGCCAACAGAACCTTTGATTGCAAGTTTATCGTTCAACTCGTACCGCATTGCTAGTTTAGGGCTAAACTGTGATTTGTATCTGTTGTGACTGTCAAATCGCGCTCCTACAATGACATTGAACGTATCTGTTAGATAGCCGTCATATTGGGCGTATAAATAGGGTGAGTTAAACTCTGGTTGTGTAGTGAAGTCTGTTCTATCTAAAGTTTCATGATTCAACCCCAACCCCGCAATAAAGGCATTTTTACTATTGGGATTATAAGTTGTCCTAATTTCAGGGCGAAGCAATAGTTGCTTGTAATAGCTATTATTAAACCGACTGCCATCTGTATTATTTAAGAAATCTTTTGCGTTATACTGTGTCGCGTAAAGCTCAAGGAAATTGCTCCATTTTTCAGAATAAGTGTGGCGTAGTTTTACATGAGTGTTCCATTCATTACTATCACTTTCACCTTGTAAAGTCGATGAGGCTATATAGTCTTGTTTCTGGGTATAATATTTACCCGAAATAAACAGATTTGTGGATTCGGAGAAATTATAAGTAACTTTTGTGTGTAGGGTATAATTACTAAAAGGGTCTACTGTTTTTAAGGCATCCGTTTTGTTTAGATCATAACCTTCACTACTGTATCTATTTAAAAAGCCAATGATCCCGAACTTCTTCTTTTTATAATTAATGGTGGTTCTTACATCTTGCGTCGTAAATGAGCCTAATCTATACTGTACTTCTCCATTGAATCCATTTTTCGGAGTTTCGGTAATAATGTTAATGACACCGGCAAGGGCTTCGCTACCATACAAGCTAGAAGAAGCCCCTTTTACGACTTCAATTTGTTTGATGTTTCCAACCGTTATTCTGTTGAGATCTAAAGTGCCTGCCGAACGTCCAATAAGAGGAACGCCATCAACCAGAATTAAGGTGTATTGCGAATCTAAACCTTGTAGCTGAATACCCTGGCCACCACCAAAATCGCTTACGGTCACTAATCCAGTTTGTTCCATTAGGATATCATCTAGTCGTACCGAACTGGAACTTTCAATTTCTTTTTGCGTAATAATCTGAGCGGGAAGAGGTAAAGAAGAAAGTTGTCGAATAGTACGTGTGGCCGTAACAAGTACAGCGTCCAAGTCTAAAGTTGCTGTCGAATCTATTGTCACCTCATTGGTTTGCTGGGAAATGGAATTACAGGCAATAAAAAAGAAAAAATATAGGCAG
>JAHZIZ010000380.1 GCA_022601215.1 Bacteroidota bacterium | reverse complement strand
AGACAGATTTGCCAATCATATAAAAAAACCAACTTTTGCAAATAATAAGCTTGTTTGGTTTAATAGATTAAAAGAAGGACAGCGTTTTAAAAATAGGCCTCCTGGTGTCTCAGAAGTTGAAAAGTACAGGGCAATGGGAGAACATGAAATTCATATGATTTGGGATAAGATCCTAAGAATTAAGGACACCATAAATACAGAAAGACTAACAAGAAACCAATATAATCTGTATTTGGATAAGTTCACAGCTCTTATGAATATATTAGAAACTGGAACATTGAGAGCGTTCGATTTGTTCTGGAAAGCGTTCCCCACAGAGCCAGACCCAGATTATAGAGCACCAAAGCCATTTACTCTTTTTGATTTCCTTGATTCGAGCGATGATGGTGAATCTAGTGAAGAAGACGGTGACCCTATATAAAAACAAGATGGGCAATAATTAAGTCTTCCCATGCCTGAGTTAAATTAATCGAAGTAGCACGAATTAAACAACTACATCATAAAATAGAAATTAAGTTAGGGGTGTATGAGGCCGTGCCATTTGAAATAAGGTGTCATCCATACATCTATAGAAAACCGTTAAAGGAAATAGTCACCGTGCCACCTGCCGTTTTTGGATCTCGTTGCACCAAACAAATTGCGCTATTTTGAGGAACCACTGGATTCGGTGCATTTACAGGGATACCACTTCCCGAGCATTTTGGAGGTGCTTTACTAGCAGTACATATATCGCATAGATATGGGAAGACACCAACGAGACCGATATTTTGACCAATGGCTTTGTTATGAAAGGAAGTAATGTTGTTATTAGATGTTCCGTCATTCCATGGGCCTCCACCGGTCATAGAAAATTTGAAAGCAGCATTGGTGCCAGCAACCCCACTGATGTCTAGAGATTCCTGAGCAAATTTCCCTTGAAAAGCATTGTTAAGAATGAATTCTGCCACGTTTACGCCATTTGGGAAATTTGGAACGGCGCAGTTTAGTGGCGGAGTTCCTACCGTAATTACACCATTGACACCGACACCAGAAGGAGGGGTGTAGCGTACTGATTTTCCTGTTCCAAGTGTAAACGATCCTTGTAATTTGTTGATCATAGTGGTGACAAAAGGGATGTTAGATACATTGTTCACACATCCTTTTGTTGCACCTAAGGTGATAAAAAACAAGACGCTTTTAGTAGATTGATTTGTAATGGCAAGCTGTGTTTGCTTTAATGAAGTGAGCTTTTGAGTGTCCATAATTTTGTTATTTTAAAATTTAAACAAATACTAGAAACACAACTTGTGTAAAAGTTGGACGGGGAGCTAATGGATAAGGAGTAATCAAGTGCCTATAAAGGACAGGGGAATATATAAAGATAGCAATAATTAAAGGTAAATAACCATAGGTTTACAAATGTTTTATCCATCAGATTTCTGAGACGCCCCTTGCATAGTATAATGTTGTTGCGATGAGAAGCTCATGTGAGTGAAAAAGAGTTTAAGTATATACCCATTGAAAACAGTAATTAGGGGCAATACTTTTTATTTTGTATAAGAATGAATTGAGTTGAAGGTGAAGGTGAAATAAAAAACCCAACACAGTTGTGTTGGGTTTTGCTTGTAGCGAGATCGAGACTTGAACTCGAGACCTCCGGGTTATGAATCCGACGCTCTAACCACCTGAGCTACCTCGCCGTTTTGCGGTTGCAAAGATAGAAACAAATTATTCCTTGACAAATTCGAAAGGCTATTTTTTTTATCTTATGCATCATAAAAAAACCTCCAAACGAATCGTAAGGAGGTTTTGGAAGTTAATCGTAATTTTTTCTGACTTTGAGGAGTACCAAATCACTTGAAATCAATACTAAAATTAGTGTCGATTAACTGTATCTTAATGTGTTTAATATTTTTTAGAGGAATTGGGGAAAATTCTCTGGTTTGTTACGAGACAAACATACATAATATTATAAAATCTAGCAATTTTTGTAGGATTTTTCCATATCCGTTTTAGCTATCTAGATCATACTAGGATAGATAGGCTGCTGTGATTGTCAAATTGTGTAGCATTGCCAGACTCTATAAAATGATCAATGAGTATTAACCTTTTCATTCTTACCATACTAAGTATAAAACTTCTCAAAAAATTTGGACTGCTTTCTTTTTATGTTTAGAATTAATATCTATATTCGGCAAAAGCTAACTAATTACTATGAGTGAAAAAGTAAAATACGAAATGGAGTTTCCAATTAAGGCTTCTCCATCTTTGTTATATCAATATATATCCACGCCCTCAGGAATGAGCGAGTGGTACGCAGATAATGTAAATTCAAGAGGTGAGTTTTTTACTTTCATTTGGGAAGGTAGCGAAGAACGAGCTAAACTTTTGGGGAAGAAAAGTGGAGAACGAATTAAATTTCGATGGGAAGATGATGAAGAAGAGGGTGACGATTATTATTTTGAATTAAGAATTCAAGTTGATGATATTACCAAAGATGTATCCTTAATGGTAACTGACTTTGCTGATGATGATGAAATAGATGAAGGGAAAATGCTTTGGGATAATATGGTATCTAATTTAAAACATGTCTTAGGGTCGACCTAAAGATTACAATAATAAAGTATCTTTGCGCCGCATTGTTTTGCTCACACAAAATTAAGCGGCTTTTTTATGATTAATTACAACGGAATATTACGTTCAGAAAAGGACGAAAGTTTAGCCATTACTAACCGTGGATTGCACTATGGTGATGCTGTCTTCGAAACGATTAAGGTGTCTGCTCATAAGGTTTTATTTTGGGAAGATCATTATTTTCGACTCATGGCCTCCATGCGAATTATGCGGATGGAAATTCCTATGAATTTTACCTTAGAGTTTCTAGAGGAAGAAATTTCGAGAACAATCGCTTCTAACCCGGCCTCTAACTCTTATAGGGTAAAACTCCTAGTATGGAGAAAGTGGGGGGGGAAATACACACCCTCATCAAAAGAGGTGGAGTATCTAATTATTGCGGAAGCATTGGATGCACCATTTTATGTGATTGACAATGTCTCTTATGAAGTGGAACTATTTAAAGATCATTATCTTACCTCTGGGTTGCTTTCAACGTTGAAAACTAACAATAGAGCAATCAATGTACTCGGGAGTATTTTTGCTTCCGAAAATGAGTATCAAAATTGCTTATTATTGAATGATAAGAAGCAAGTAGTGGAAGCTTTGCAAGGAAATCTATTTTTGGTCAATGGCTATAAGATTAAAACCCCACCACTTACCGATGGATGCTTAAATGGAATCTTGCGGAAACAAATCATAGCAATTTTAGGTCAATTGCCCGATTATGTGCTTGAGGAAGAGTCTATCTCACCATTCGAATTACAAAAGGCCGATGAACATTTTATTACAAATACCATTATGGGAATACAACCCATTACAAAATATAGAAAGAAAAGTTATACCAATACAGTGGCTAAGGATCTCTTAGGGAAGTTGAACACAAAAGCTAGATTGGGTTAATTGTAGTTAGGATTTTCTGGCGCATTGGACCAAATCATGTAGTCTCCTCCAAATTCAATCATCTTTTCTTTCCAGAAACTCTCACAACAGTTTCCAATAATCATGTTTTTGGAATCATTGGATGTAACGACCCAGCTATTCTCCTCCAATTCTTCAGTTAATTGTTCACTAGACCATCCAGAATAACCCAGGAAAAATTGAATTTGATCATCCTTCAATTCATTACTTTCCAACATTCCGAGAATAGTCGTAAAGTCACCACCCCAAAAAATTCCATTTGATATTTCAATACTATTCGGGATTAACTCGGGTACCTTGTGAATAAAATATAGATTGTCTTGTTCTACGGGACCACCATTGTAGACTTTAAGGTTAGAATTTACTTCAGGAAGAAAGTCCTTTAGACAGTAGTTGAGCGGCTTGTTGAGAATAAATCCAACGGATCCATTATCGTTATGCTCGGCCAACAACACAACAGATCTATTAAAGGAAACATCTCCAATAATAGAAGGTTCTGCTACTAGCAGTACTCCTTTGGTTGGTTTTACACTGATCATAAGGTGTCGATTGGTCTATTAAATCTAAGTAATAATTTTTTAATATCCAATTGTTTGCCTATGTATCACGCTTTTGTTTACGTATAGTCGTCAAGGGTACTACCTCAATAAAAAAAAAGTCCCACCCAAATGGGCAGGACTTCAACTCTTTATAAGCGGTAAAGCGTATTAGTTTACGCTACCAGATAAATCTGAACCTGCTTTGAATTTTACAACGTTCTTAGCAGCGATTTTGATAGTTTTACCAGTTTGAGGGTTTCTTCCTTCTCTTGCAGCTCTTTTAGATACTGACCAAGATCCAAAACCAACTAAAGATACTCTGTTTCCTTTTTGAAGTGATCCTTCAACATTTCCTAAGAAAGACTCTAATGCTTTCTTAGCTGCTGCTTTAGTGATTCCGGCATCTTCTGCCATTCCGTCGATTAAATCTGATTTGTTCATAGTTTACTTTTTAAAATTAATTGTTGGTTAAACTTTTAATAATTGCTCTACAAATTTAATCGGATTCTCGTTCCACGCAAGTAATGGCGGGCGAAATCCCCGTTTTTGTTAATAACTTGGAAGGTTTGTTAATAAACACGACCGCTTTTAGCTCGTTTTTAAGGAAATGAGTGATACCAAGGCTTTACACGAATTGTGCCTCTTCGTCAAAATCATAACCGTTAAGCAAAGCTGCAATTTCCAATCTACGCTTTCCAGGGAGTTGCATTTCCTTAATATATAGGTAGCCACCAGATACTGCCACTTTTAATTCCTTTTTGGTGGTAAAAATGCTGCCATTCTTTTTTCGGTGGGGTACTAATTCTATAGTACAGTCACTAATTTTCACCTTATGCTCTTCACCGTTATTTACTAATACCGTCCAAGCTACTGGATAGGGAGCGAGACCTCTTATAAAGGAATCGATCTTCTCAAGAGGTTGTCTCCAATCAATTTGAGTATTTTCTGAATGAAGTTTCGGAGCTTCTTTGAACACCTCTGTTTTGGGTTGGGCCGTTGTCTGGGCCGAATCATTTTCAATCAGTTCTACAGTTTGTACGACTAACTCACTACCAAGTAACATAAGTTTATCGTGCAAGGTGCCGGCTGTTTCCCTTTCTGCTATATCAATTTCTTTAGCGGCAATGATTGCACCCGTATCAATTTTTTCATCAATAAAGAAAGTAGTAACTCCAGTTTTCTTTTCACCGTTAATGACAGCCCAATTAATGGGGGCAGCTCCCCTATACTGTGGAAGCAAAGAGGCATGTAAATTAAAAGTGCCTAACGCCGGCATAGCCCATACTACTTTTGGTAACATTCTAAAAGCAACAACAATCTGTAAATGTGCCTCGTACGATTGCAATTCTGCAATAAAATCTTCATTTTTTAAATTGGTAGGTTGTAAGACTGGGAGTCCTTTGTCTATAGCAAATTCTTTAACGGCTGAAGCCCGTAACTTCCTTCCTCGTCCAGCTGGTTTATCAGGAGCAGTGATGACAGCCACTACATTTTTATTTTCCTCGAGTAGTTTTTCAAGGATGCCGACGGCAAAATGGGGTGTTCCCATAAAAATAATTCGGAGGTTGTTTTTCATCGTATTTATGACTTGCAGTAGTATTCGTTTATGGCGTTTAGTTTGATCTTTTGGGCATCTAGTAACAATTGTAAAACACGTAAGATATCCGCTTCAGCAAAATTAAGGTTTTCAACTAGGCTTCGAGAACTAAAAGATGTTTCTTTTAGCAATAGAAGAATTTTTTCTGAAATGAGTTGATCATCGGTTTTTGTTCCCGAGGAAATTTCCGAAGCGCATACAGAACAAACGCCACAAGGAGTTTCATTTTCCTCTCCAAAATAATGAACCATTTGTAATTGTCTGCAAATTGAATCCTCTTCGATATAAGTAAAGACTGCGTCTACCTGCTGCTGCTTCCGGAGTGTAACCGCTTCAATGTCTTTTCGCAATGGGTTAATCGTTCTATCATCTTCTCTAGGAACTAAGAATGTGATGGATGCGTCGGTTTGAAAAAGCGTGAGTTCCAATAAATTTTGCCCTTGCATTTCCTTCAGAATATCTATAGTTTTAGTAATGGGAATCCCCATTTTTTTGGAAATCTGAGTGAGATCTATTGGGTTAGGTGTATCAAAAATTCCTCCATACATTCTCAATATAGTTTTCCCAACAATTGAGAATGAAGAATTTTTTTCAAATGCCTTCAAAAGCACCGAGGATGTAACTAAAAAAGTTAAAATGGATTTTCGACCAAACTCCTTAGATAACTGAAGGATACTTAACCTATCAAGCGTGTTTAGTCCATTATAGGTAACCATGGTGTTAAGCCCGTATGTTTTGCAAAAATCTACAAAATTAAAACTATGCTCGGTAAAACGACCTTCTCCGTAAGAGATTTGGAAATAATTATTGAGTTTTCTATACAAAGTTTTGATGTCGGAAATAGTGGGTAAAGCATCTACAAATTGCTTTTGGGCCAAACGCTTATCATTCCCATTACAGACAATGACAGCTTTCGCATAGGCACCATCACGTCCGGCTCTTCCTGCTTCTTGGAAGTAACTTTCCAAACTTTCCGGCAATTGAATATGTATCACTAGACGAACATTCCCATGATCTATCCCCATGCCAAAGGCATTGGTAGCGACCATTATAGGGGTTCGCTCTTCTTTCCAATGCTTGAGTCGTTTCTTTTTTTCTTCGGAAGTAAGTCCGCCGTGATAAAAAGTACTCTCAAATCCTATATGATTTAGATGTTTACTCGTCTCTTCTGCACTAGCTCTACTTCTAACATAGATGATAGAAGATCCCAGCATTTCGTTTAACAATTGGCCAACACGATAAAGCTTGTCATCTTCAATCTTAACTGCGTAGGCGATATTGGATCGAACAAAGGAGTTTTTAAAAATAACAGGTTCGTCTAGTTCCAATTGCGTCATGGTATCATCGAGCACCTTGGGAGTCGCTGTAGCAGTTAATGCGATGGTAGGGACAAATGGATGGAGTTCCTTGACTATTTTTACAGACTGATATGCAGGTCTAAAGTCATGTCCCCATTGCGAAATACAGTGGGCTTCATCTACAGCAATTACATTGACTGGCATGCGTTTGATGGCATTTTGAACCACTTCCTGCTGTAAACGTTCGGGTGAGAGATAAAGGAATTTATAATTCCCATAGCAGGCATTATCGAGGAGTGTATTAAGTTCGATATACGAAATACCTCCCGTGATAGCCATGGCCTTAATTCCTTTTTCTTTTAAATCCTTTACTTGGTCGGTCATTAGTGCGACTAGAGGGGAGATGACAATACAAATTCCCTCTTGCGCCAAAGCTGGAATCTGAAAACAAAGAGATTTCCCTCCCCCAGTAGGTAAGAGAGCGACCGTATCTTGCTTCTCAATAACGCTCTTTATAATCTCCTCCTGTAAGGGTCTAAATGCATCAAACCCCCAATAATGTTGTAATATGTAATGAGGAGAGGTCAAACTATAGATCGAGGGTTTTAAGTATGAATTCAATTCGTTCTTTTACACTGCCTTTAGGTACCTCAATAGGAGGATTTCCGAAGAAAGTATATCGCTCCACTAGGTGATTATGCAATAGGGAAGCTTCGTCAAAAGTTTCATAACGCTCCCCGTCTCCTTCAAATATTTCTTTCCAAGGTGGTAAAATGAATACCCTATCATAGGAAGCACGTTGGCAAATATCTGTGAAATTGGACTCATAGGTTTGGCCAAAGAAATCCATATATGCCAAAACATCAGGAAGACCACGATCGAAAAAAATGAAGTCGTTCTTTAGTGCAAGACTTTCTTGGTATTGCTTATCTCGTCCATCGATTAATCGTTGATTGAATGATAAAGAGTCGTCGGCGAATACAATAGGGTTAGATTGCAAATCGGAAGTGTCTTTGTCTTCTGTTTCTTCTATAGTGAATTCTCTAATTATTTCAGGAAAACATGGGTAATCCAGGGTGTTTAGAAAATCTATCAAAGAGGTTTTACCTGTTGCGGGTCCACCGGTAATTACAATGCGTTTCGTTTTCAATAGTGTGCTCATTATTTTTGCAAATATCGGAACAATTTATTGATACTGAAAAGCGTATCTTTGCCTTCCTTTTTATTTAGAACATAATAACATGAGTGGTACGGATAAACCAAAAGAATTTTACGAAAGATTGAGAGAGCAATTAGCTGGCGATACCAACTGGCCTGCGCCTTATATGTATAAGTTTATCGTGCCTTCAAGTAATGAAAAAATTGCGGAAATTGAGGCTATTTTTGATGGCACCAATGCCCAAATCCAAACACGTGATTCCTCAAAGGGAACCTACACCAGCCTTAGTATAAAGGTGACTATGGAATCTCCAGACACAGTGATTGAAAAATATTTGGAAGTTTCTAAAGTGGAAGGAGTTATTTCACTATAATTTTACTATTTTGCATTCGTTATACTTCAGCGAAGCTTAGACTTCCTCTTTTAAACCTACAATTTTGATAGATAATATAGAATACAATACAGAACGTCCTCATTTAATTATTCCTGAATATGGACGTCATATTCAAAAAATGGTGGATCAAGCCATTGCTACCGAGAACATCGAAGAGCGTACAAAAAAAGCGAAAAGTATTATCGCTGTAATGGGAAATTTAAACCCACACTTACGCGATGTGCCAGATTTTCAACATAAGCTTTGGGATCAGTTGTTTATCATTTCAGATTTTAAACTGGATGTAGAATCACCTTACCCAAAACCTTCCCGAGAGGAATTGGCAGAACGTCCTGAGCCTTTAGATTACCCTCAAAATTTTCCGAAATATCGATTCTATGGTAATAACATAAAGCGCATGATTGATGTGGCTTGTAGTTGGGAGGATGGAGATATGAAAGAAGGGTTGGTCATTACCATTGCTAATCACATGAAAAAGTGTTTCTTAAACTGGAATAAAGATACCGTTGAGGACGATGTGATCTTTCAACATCTTTTTGAACTATCTGATGGTAAAATAAACTTGAAAGATAGTGATGAAGGACTGTCAGATTCCTTACAACTGTTAAAAACTAAGAAGCGTTTTAGTGGTAAGCAACAAAATAGCGGGAAAAAAGGAAACGGTAAGAATAACAGAAATAGAAAGCGGTACTAAGGCCACAGATTCAACACACTTATGGGAACATTTCAAATTGAAGGCGGACATTCTTTACAAGGAGAGATTCGTCCACAAGGGGCAAAAAATGAGGCCCTTCAAATACTTTGTGCAGTACTTCTAACTCCTGAAGAAGTCATTATAGAAAACATCCCGGATATTCGCGATGTCAATAAATTAATTACCATACTTGGTAATCTAGGGGTTAAAATTCAGAAGTTAGGAAAAGGAAAATATGCCTTTAAAAGTGATGACATTAATTTGTCCTACCTAGAATCGGAATTGTTTAAACAGGAGGGAAGTTCTCTTAGAGGTTCTATTATGATTGTTGGACCTTTGCTAGCTAGATTTGGAAAGGGATATATACCACGTCCAGGAGGTGATAAAATTGGAAGGAGAAGATTAGATACTCATTTTGAGGGCTTTATTAACCTCGGAGCAAAATTTCGTTACAACAAGGAAGAACGGTTTTATGGAGTAGAAGCTCCTGATGGACTCACAGGAACTTATATGTTACTAGACCAAGCCTCGGTAACAGGAACTGCAAATATTGTAATGGCAGCTGTGCTTGCCAAGGGGACTACCACTATTTATAATGCGGCTTGTGAACCATATTTACAGCAATTGTGTAAAATGCTGAATTCTATGGGAGCGAAAATAAGTGGCGTTGGTTCAAATATGTTATCCATCGAGGGCGTAGAAAGTTTAGGCGGTTGTCAGCACCGAGTATTGCCAGATATGATTGAGATAGGTAGCTGGATTGGGCTTGCAGCGATGACCCGCAGCGAAATTACGATTAAGGATGTGAGTTGGGAAAATTTAGGGTTGATTCCTGATACGTTTCGAAAACTCGGAATATCCTTAGAAAAGAAAGGGGATGATATTTATATCCCAAAGCAAAATAATTATGAGATTCAAGGGTATATCGATGGATCGACACTTACGGTGGCTGATGCCCCTTGGCCAGGATTTACACCTGATTTACTGAGTATAGTTTTGGTGGTATGTACGCAGGCAAAAGGTAGTGTGCTCATTCATCAAAAAATGTTCGAGAGTAGGTTGTTCTTTGTCGATAAGCTAATCGATATGGGGGCGAGAATTATCTTGTGTGATCCACATCGTGCAACGGTGATGGGCCATAATTTTGAATCCCAATTGAAGGCTACAACGATGGTCTCACCAGATATTAGAGCTGGTATTTCCTTGTTAATTGCTGCATTGTCGGCAAAAGGAACTTCAACCATTCATAATATTGAGCAGATTGATCGTGGATATGAAAACATTGATGAACGTCTAAGAGCCATCGGAGCGAAGATAACACGAATTGATAGTTAATAAAGACAAAAAAAACCTCCCAAGTGGAGGTT
>JAHZIZ010000046.1 GCA_022601215.1 Bacteroidota bacterium | reverse complement strand
AAGTAATCCATTTTCTAGGGACTCTACGTAAATACGCTTCAGTGAATATATTGTCTGGAATACCCACGTTGTATCGGACATCGGTATAAGTAACATAGGTGGACTCTCCTGTTTGAATGTTAGTCATAGAAAATTCGGTAATGGTAGTATATCCTTGGATCGTTTCCACTTTTTCTGCTCTATATTCACGTTGCTTACTTCCATTTTTATCATAAAAAACACGCTTTTTAGGAATAAAAGTTTCTTTGTCAATCCAAGTATAGAAATACGAAAATTCTACAGATGAAGGATCCTTGGGCGTACTCTTCACTTCGTAATACGTGTCATTGCTTTTTACGAGAACGTGAGTGTCCATTTTTGGCAATCTACCTGTTACATCTTCATATGCAAATTGGGAGCCAGCAAAGCTACTTCGCTTGTCAGACCCTGCTAATCTTTTCACCAAGTCCATAGCAGGTAGGAAAATCCATCGATCATCATCTTTATCTGTGTTCTTCCATACCATAAAGACCATTTTTCGGATATCGGCTGGTTTTTTAAAGTAGGCATACCATTTCTGTTGTAGATTGTTACCGTCATTTTTCTTAATAAGCACTAATTCCCGATTCATGACTACTTTTCCTTTTTTGTTTTTAATATCCATATTAGCCAAGGTAATACGGTCATCACCAACATATTTATAAGCTTCATTTGTTTTTGCAACGAGCTCGTTTACTTCTATATTCTGTGCGGTGGTTTTTTGCAAACTGGAAACACCAATAACTGCGAATACAAGAAAGAGTTTACTAAATTTCATATTAAGAATATTTAATTTTAATTAGATTCAATTTTTCGGTTTACGGACAAATATTTTTTCAAAAGTACTTATCAAAGCGGGTAACAATAATAGGGTAATAATGCCTGAGAGTGCTAAGATACTTGCCAATAGAATTCCTACCGTTTTGTAAGGCATTAAATTGGATAAAAGCAAAGGTAAAAATCCAATGGCAATTACAATAACATTCCTGGTAATGGCTCTGGAGGGTTCTCCAAACATGATTATGGAGGCTTCTTTCCAATTGATGGTCTCCTTAATGGCTGCTCGAGATCTAACAAGAAAATGAATAGAAAAATCTATGGCTAAGCCCAGGGCTAAGGAAGATAGAACAGCTACAGGCATATCGTAATCCTTACCTATAAAACCAATTACTCCATAAATAATGGTAATAGTTAAGGTAAGAGGCAACATACAGAGAAGTGCCCATTTTACCGAACGGAAGAGAAGGGTCATCATTATGAAAACAACAATAAAACTCCCTAAAAAGGCATTTAGCATTCCGTTGACCATTTTCTGTTGCCAGATTACGTTAATGTAGGTCAGTCCAAACCATTCATACTTTAAATTTTGCGGTGGTGGGTTTTCTTTGAAAAAGGTATCCACAGCGGCAATGGTTTTTTCCATGTCCTTATTGTCTCCACTTTTTAACTGTAACCATAAATTTAAACCTTGAAAATCTGTGTCTACGCAATGCCGTAATCGATCGGGTAAATGGCTGTTTTGATAGGAAATGATGCATTGTCCTACACCTGAAAAACTTTCAGGCAATTTATGAGCGTCGCTATTGCCCTCATGTAATTCCTTGTTTATTTTTTTAATCAACTTCGTTAGACTATTAATTTTCCCTACACCACCTTCTTTTAAGAGATAATCTTCGAGCTTTATAGTATAATCAAGCACTTCAGGTTGTTTGAATATTTGAGTGCTGGCTAATGCGTTAAGTTCAATTTTACCAGTAAGTTCTTCCCAAAGCTCGGCCTCTGTATCTGTTTGACTATAATCAATCTTGTCGTATAAATTATTTGTTAAGGCGGCGTAAATTTCGGCTTCTTCCAAAGAGAAATCTAGTGTCATAATAAGGGAGTCCATTTGCTGCTGATAAGTTTGAATGGTATCACTAGTTGCAAAATAAAGAGTACTTAGAGACTGGATTTCTGATTCGATTTCTTGAGATGATTTTGTTTTTTCTAAATCATTGGTAAGACTTAGATAGGCCATATAAGTGCCGCCAAAATGTTTATTGAGTTCTCGATCAGCTTCGCGTATGGGATGATCGGAGGTAAACCACTTAACAGGATTGTCGTTAATTTCAATGAGAGAAATTCCATATAGTGCTATGCCAAACAAAGCTAAACAACCAATTAGTATTTTTCTCGAATGTAGGCGAGTACCTTGACTTAACGATTGTAGTAGTTGTATCATTTTGTTTTTGTTGCCGTCCTGTTTTACACCAAAATTTTTCAATGATTGTTCGGACATTAACATGATATAAGCAGGAATAAAACATATGGTAAGTAACCATGCAAAGAGAATTCCAAATGCGACAAAAATTCCAAAAACTTGAACTGGAGGTATTGGTGTTAAAGCCAAAGAGGCAAATCCTGCAGCAGATGTTAATGAAGTAAAGAGCATAGGTCGGAACAATTCCTTCATTACCTTTGTCAGTGTTTGTCTACGGTCTTTTATTTCTGGATACTTATCGAAAAATTCGGATAAAATATGGATGGAATCGAGGACTGCGATGGGCATAATGAATATGGGAATCATCGAACTCATAATATGCACAGTATTTCCAGTTGCAATGAGTAATCCCATGGTACAAATTACGGATACCATGGCAACTATCATGGGGCTCAGAACGAGCTGTATTTTTTTGAAGAAGAACATCATCAGTAAAAAAATACATAGCATAGCTACAGGTGCGGTGATACCCATTTGGATGAACATTTCAGTCCCAAACGTATCTTCCGCCACTGGCAACCCAGTTATATGAAATTTATCATCCCCTTCATAGCTGGCAACTTTTTCTCTAAGCTTGGAAGAGATTTCATAGGAAATGTCTTTAGAGCTAATAGGAATATATAGGCAAATGGCTTTTCCATCCTCAGAGACAATCGTGTTTTTAAACATATCGTTGCTCATAAGTTTATCCTTAATTTCTAACGCTTCTTCTTCAGTGTTAGGAGCCGTAGCCATGAGCCAATCGAATTTTAGCGTTCCTGGACCTATAGGTTCTATATGGTCAATATTGGAAGGTGCCATAACATCTCGTTTAATAACACCCGTATAGGTGATGATAGCTTCTTTAGACATTTCACCATCGATACTAGTATCTTGGTTAGAAGGCTGTTCAACAGCTTCTTGAAGGCTATAGATGTATTCTGAAATATCATGGATGTTTGCTAGTGAGGCTTTGTTGAATACACCATTAGGATGCTTTTCATTGATCACGCCCATTACAATAATATCATGCATGTTGTATCGTTCCTTCAATTGGTTATGGACGATTCTGACCGACTCATTTTCGGACAACATATTTTCTGGATCCGTATCAATTTTTATCTGAGGAATGAATAATAACAGTACAAGAGTGATGACCACTGTAATGGTTACCACCAGTTTGGGTTTCGTTAGTGAAAAGGATAATATCTTCATAGGTTAGTTTTTTGGCATTCCGTTACTTAGAAAAACTCCATTTAAGTCCTGTATAAATGTTATTGTTATTCTGAAATTGGCTCCAGAAGGTCGTTTCGTTCTTACCCATAAACAAATTACTTCCTACTTCAATCTTCCAAGCATCTGTTAATTTGTATGATATGTTGGGTCGTAGATATGCATCATTATCAGAAAAGGAATAATACCCAAAAAAGGAGAGATTTAGTTTTTGTTGCAAGGCTAATTTGGTGAGTCGAAGAGTGACCATATCATGAATTTGATTTGGTTGTGCCATGCCTTCGGGTAAATTCGCCACTAATGAGTCATGGTTCGACATGATTTCTGTATAGTATTGCATACCCGCCGAAAATCCGTTTTTAAAATCTCGTGTATAGCCCAGTAAAAACACCCATTGACTATTACGGACAGCAATATCTGTGCCTTCAGGATCATCTCCGGAATGGTAGTAACCAGCTTCAAAGCTTGTGATTCCTTTAAAAAGACTTCCTTCAAAGCTAAGTCCATGTACGCTCAATTGAGGGAAGGTGGGTTGTCCAGTTTCGAAATTTGCACCTGCGGGACTCTTCCAATAGCCAAAATATCCGTAGAGTGCCAAGTCGAATCCTTTTACATTTTTTCTAGCGCGCCAGTGGTATTCAGAATTTTTGAACCAAGTATTTGGGACTTCTGCGGCGATAGGGTTTGTGTTACCTAAAAATGCATTTTGAAAAGGATTAAAAAAGGAAAGACGTTCTCCTGTAGGAAAAACATCACTATTAAAGGCTGGGACAAACACAGCGTTGAATTCGAACCAAGGCAAGTACAAGGTTAGTTTAGCCGCGTCCGAATAGGATTTTAAGTATTCTAATTCCCGACCAATGAAGAACGATTGCCAGTCTTTTGGAAATAGATCATTAACAAATAACATATCTCCCTTTCCCCAAGTTAGAATTTGCCTTCCAACTTTAAGGTCAAACCAATCCGCAGGAGTTAAAAATAAGTTTGCCTCTCTTACATTGATTTTAAACGAACCTTGTTGAGAGTCATACAGAAAATCCGTTTTTACTTTAATCTCTGAGATATCTGTCCAGTGAACAAGTTGCAATTGTCCGCGGGTTTCACTTAGACTATAATTGTTGGTTTGATAGGGGTCATTTTGTAGCCTTGGTCCATGTCGGGAATCTACAAACCCTTGCCAATCTATTGGCAGGTTAGAAAGATTTAAAAACTTCTCTTTTGCCTCTTTATTTTCTTGACCGTATGTATTCCAAAATCCTAAAGTGATAAACACAAAGAATAAATAATTGAGCGAATAGGACTGCATAGGTGATTAGTCTGGTTAGTTGGTAGATTTTAAAGGCTTTACGTGCGCTTTAACACAAATATATTTTAATTATTGAACTCTTTTTAAAAAAACAACGTTGCTTTGAAAAAATTTAACCTAACTAAATGAATATAAAGTTATTATGTTTTTATTTTCTTTGAAATGAACGGTTGTAACCGGAATGAGATAGGGAAGCCCTTTCTTAGATATATAAAATGGCACATCCCCTAATTAAATTAGATGATGTGCCATTTGTTTACTTTACAAAGTATTACTTTACAATGAGAACAATACCTTATCTTGAATTATTAATAAGCAGCAGATATATAGTCTAAACGTGCTGCAGAATTTGGTTGAAACCAAATTGATCCTGAATTGTTTGTTTTCCAAACGGTACGCCCACTTCTTATTGCCCAAGCTTTACTAAAGACATTGGTAGAAATAACCCTCACACCAGTTAAATTTGCGTTCGGCTGTATGAAATTGACACAATCGGTACTTCTATATACTTTACCAAAGTTCCCTTCAGATGCCCAGATTCCTCCACCGAATATCGTAGCATGTGATATAAAAGCAGTGTTTGGAGGAATTGTTACAGGATCCATTTGTTGAGAAAATAAATCATATTTGTATAAATTCCCAGAAAGATCTGTTACTGATAATAGATTAAAATAATCACCACTAGAAATCCAATTTGCGTTTTGGAAGTTTGTAAAAGGTGCCCAGTTCTGACCTCCATTAGTTGTGACAAAAAGTGTTCTATTACGTGCAACACCAAATGCGATAGTCGAAGAATGTACTGCAATCCTAATGAGCCTAGCAGCTGGATTTGGTTGCCCCCAGCTGGCACCATTCCATTTCCAAACGGTACCACCAGTACCAATACCCCAAACACTATTCTCGCCATTTTTTGCAACTTCAACAATGTCTAATCTGGCTGCAGGATTTGGCTGCCCCCAACTGGCGCCGTTCCATTTCCAGACAGTACGCCCAGTACCGATACCCCAAACTTCCTCCGTTAACCTATGGTTATAACTTTGATGAGAAGTATTTTCCAAAGCAAGCGCTAGTTCTTCAGGGTCATACGCTGGAAGGGAATTCATATACGCCATTTCTTCGGGCGATATTTTAATCCGTGAATCTAAATCATCTGTAAATGAGCTGCTTTCAATAACTTCATTTAGTTCTTCATTATTGGCTTCAGGAATTGTTTCGTTTGTACAAGCAAACATGCTAATTAGCGTAAAAACTATAATTAGCGTTTTTTCTACTCTTATCATTTTGTTTATTTTTTAGTTAAGAGTTCAAATGTATTTACCTATAAAAAGCTAGGCTTGCTTCGATAACATTTTGTTACCAAACAATATTAAATTAGTTACGAATAAATAAGGGGGTGGTACGAATACCAATGGTTTTAGGGGTGAAATATTTAGCTCTAAATATGGCTGTCTTTAATTTCGTTATCTGAATTTGAAGTACGTTTATCTATGCCAATAAAATAGGAACGATTCAAGATGGTATATTCAATTTTTAATATGTATAATCCTACTGGGGGTATTGAGACATAAATGATATTACTAAATTTATTTGCCAGTATTTTTGGCCTACCATATTGTAAGTAGTGCGGCTTATAGGTGTTTCATCTATAATAATAACCGTAAGCAATTCGCCATTTTCAATAGATTAATTCCTTTTTTCGTTTGAAACAGTGAACCCGGGAGTCACGAGGATATGTTTAAGCTCTATTGTCTAGGGATAAAAAAGTCAAAACGAATACCTTCCCCTATATTCGAAGTTACTGAAATGTTTCCTCCTAAATCGACAACCATTTTTTGTACAATGGCCCAACCAATACTAGTACTCTTGCGACTGATTATATGGTCTTTCTCAACGTTATTAAACAAACCGAATATAATGTCTAGTTGTTCTTGAGAACATCCTGGTCCATTGTCCTCTATCCTAAATGAATAGTTCTCTTCAGTCGCGTCAATGGATATATTAACTATTGGACGTACTTTATCATTATTGGTTAGGACTTTAGAAACCAAGGTTAACAATATTTCTCTTAGAGCAAGCCTGTTGAGGTAGATGCGATGCGTTTTAACAATTAGATTTATGGTTACGTTCTTATTTAGTTTAAACATATTTTCGACATCTTCGAGAAGTGTTATCGCATCAATAAGTTCTTTTTCCTGTGTAAGAATCCAACCCGCGGTATTAAACAACGGTACTGATTGCAGTTTCATATATTTCTCATGTCGCTCTTTAGATATCATTTCTGCTTTTGTTGAACTTAGATTGTGAATTCTAATTGTAAAGATTTTCCTAAAAACTCACATCCTTGTTCAGGATTTATTGTAGTGCTATTCTCTGTTTATCCATACTCTAGGAAGCCCGATGATATTGTCAATCTTGGAAAGAATATTTTATTTTTACCACCCCATTGAATTGTCTAGCATTAGACAAATAACCATGTTTAATCTGATGGGATTAAAGACGCACTTTATAAAACGTTCTTTATATTAGGACACGAGGATTTCATTTTGGTCACTTATAAATTCTGTTTAAAATGAGATTCTTCGTCTAGCCAAATATTTAGAAACAACGCCCAACTACTTTTTTAAGGTCATTAATTCATTAAAAATCCCTTACGAGTTTT
>JAHZIZ010000379.1 GCA_022601215.1 Bacteroidota bacterium | reverse complement strand
TAGTATCATTGCAGGTTACGATGTAGCAGATTCCATTGCTTTTGAAGAGAATATTTATGAACAGTATTTCATGAATATAGTACTCTATCGTGTGCTGTATGCTCAATCAATGGTTGAAGGCGTTAGTTTCGGTATTTTGGGTAAGATTTTTGGAGATCCTCGAGGTGATGCAGTAGCTATTATTACCGATTTAGAGGCCTTTTACCCGAGTCATTACCCGTTGTCTAAGGAAGATATTAAATATGTGACCCATCGCGCACATAATTTAATGGGAATGCTGGAAGATGTGTTAGATAGGATTTTTATATTACCTCATTTGGATAAACTTTATGCAGAAGCAGCTTCCTGGAACGAATCCCCTATTTTAAAGAAGTTCATTGCAAAAAACAAACCCTTGTATCCAATTTCAAAAGAAGTACTAGGTGAAGCACATTTCACAAACAATTTAAAAAGTCATACAATTGAAATTATATAAACAGTAACAAATCAAAAAACTTAACCAATGCAAAACACAGAAACAAACAAAAAGAAAGTTGTCATACTAGGAAGTGGGATGTCATCTCTGACTTCAGCGTATGAACTTACTTCCTATGAAAACTGGCAAGATCATTACGATATCACTATTTATCAAATGGGCTGGCGACTCGGTGGAAAGACGGCTACTGGACGAGGACCCAATGAACGAATTCAGGAACATGGCATTCATATTGCACAAGGTTGGTATGAAAATGCTTTTCGTTTAATACAGGACTCGTATAAAGAATGTGAAAAGCATAATCTAATGCCCGATAGCCCTTTTCAGTCATGGGATGATGGATTTGATAGGGAAGACACTACGTTGCTCACTCACTTTGATCCAAAGACCAATCAATGGATTAAAAAGAACATCGTTTTCCCTTCTAATGAATACATTCCTGGACAGGGAGGCCCTTTGCCATTTTCTGCCATTATTAAAAAAGCAATTGGACTGGTACTTGAGATCTTGTTCGGAATAGATCCTAACAAAGATAAAGCTATGCATGAGGCGGTTCATCGTTCTATCGGTATAAATGTTCCAGAACACCACCCTATTTGGCATAAGTTTAAATCCAATTTTGAAACCTTTGTAAAGGATAAGGTATTTAAGCATGAAGGAGAAAAACTACTTCACTATGTGAATGACTTGATCGAAAAAATGAGTGATTTGGATGGTGAAAATCACCAAGATCGAAAAGATCATCATTCTATTATAAAAGAGATATTTAATATGCTTTCAAAATGGGCTGCTAAAATCATTGATGTCATGGCAGATCATAATGAATATTTCTATTGGCTAGCAGTATTTGTCGAGTTCGGATTGGTTAATATGAAGGGAACATTTGAAGATGTCTATAATCCAGAAACTCATGAGTTAGAATATGAGCGCATTAATCATCTGGATTATAGAAAATGGCTAAAAGAACATGGGGCGAGTGAACGATTATTAACTTCGGCAATGGTTCGCTTTTTATATACTGGAACTTTTCATAATCTAACAGGAAATGATGAGCAAGGTAGTCTAGCCGCTGGGGTTGGATTGCATTTTCTTACCAATTCGGCAGGCTATAAAGGGTCCTTTGTTTGGAAATTTAAAGCCGGAACGGCAGATACTATGATCACCCCCATTTATTTGGTACTTAAGCATAGAGGGGTAAAGTTTAAGTTTTTCCATAAAGTCGAGCAAGTACACTATTCCGATTCAGGAGAAATTAAAAAGATTTCTATGGCAGAACAGGTTACCTTAAAAAATGACACCTATGATCCAACATACAAATTTAAAGGCCTTGACGTATGGCCAGGAGAACCCCTATATAACCAAATTAAGGATGATCAAGCGAAAGCTTTAAAAGAAGGCAATTATGACCTTGAAGAAGCTTGGTGTGGATGGAAAAATGTCGGTGAGATTTCCTTAGAGCAAGGGAAAGACTATGATTATGTAGTCTTAGGGATCCCAATTGATGTACTGGGCGGAAACGAGGGAATCTGCAAGGAAATAATAGATAATAACACGGCGTGGCATAACATGTATCATAATGTAAAGAGTATTCCTACTATGTCTATGCAACTATGGATTAAACCAACTTTAAAAGAGCTAGGAATGAATTTGTCAGACTGGGGATTCCCAGAAGGAGCATTGCCAAACCTAGTAACCTATGCAGATCCACAGTACTCATTCATTGATATGTCACAAGTAATGCCCTATGAAGATTGGAATGAGGATCAACCAGGTGTATTAATATATTATACGGGATCGTTTTTAGATCCAGAAGTGATTCCTCCATATTCAGATCATCAATATCCACATGATCAATTGGAACGTATTATGCGGGTTTCTGAACAATGGCTTAGAGATAAAATGGGATGGTTTTTTCCAAAAGCGACAACGCTCGAATATCCTGAAGGAATGCGATTGGATGTGATTCACGATTTCTCTAAAGTGGCAAAAACGAATTATGCGAGATTAAAAACTCAATTTTTTAGAGCCAATGTTAACCCTACTGATAGATACACCTTGTCGTTACCAGGGTCGAACAAATTTCGACTAAAGGCAGGTGAGTCTGGTTTTGATAATCTTATCATTACTGGAGATTGGATCAACTTTGGGGTAAATGTAGGATATTACGAAGGTGCCATTATCGCCGGGCTGCAAGCCGGGCAAGTAGTCAGAGAGAAACTAGGACTGCCAAGTGAAACCGAAATTTTTAGTGGTGTAAAGATGTAAGATTCTATTGATTACTGATAAAAAAGATGAAGAGCCGACTACAGTATGAGTTGGCTCTTTTATTACCATGAATACTACCCATTCCGGAAGCAATGAACTCGCTATTTTTTTAAAAATCGGAGTATTTGGCCCGTTTCAAATTTCAGAAAGTATACGCCACCGAATAATTCTTCTACAGCAATTGTTTGACCGGGGACGAGAACACCTTCAGATAGCATTTCGCCGTTAATGGTGTACATTTGGTATTTTACTTGTTCAATGAATCCGGAAACTTGGATAGTTCGGCTGGCAGGATTGGGGTACACAGTCGCTGAAATCGTGTTGTCAAATTCTGAAACGCCAAGGGTTGGTAATAAGGATACTTCAAAAATAAAGTCATAATTTGTTGACTCAAAACCTTGAGAAAAAGCAGCACCTCCCAAATAGGTCATATCACTATCCGCTCTAATACCCACTTGATTATCTATAACTAGTTCGAAGGTGTATTGGTTTCCTTCAACTAGTGAAACGTCGCCTTCAATTGTTGCACGCATGGGCTCGTCCAACATAAAGATAGTCCCTGCAGCATAAGGTTCACTATGAATTAAAGCGCCATCCAGACCATTGCCTTCATAAAGATTAAAAGTTCCGAATACTTCAGAAGTGCCATTAGACGATGCCACAAATTGAGCATATTCTAGCGTACCATCACATTCAGCAATAAAACCTTGAGCAATGGAAATCGTATCTCCGCTTAAGCCCGTACTTCCGGCCACATTGTCGTCAAAAATTTGACATTGTGCAAAAGTGTAAATAGGTAACATTAATAATACGAGGATACTGAAGTAACGTGTAGGTGACATAATAAAGATATAAAATGATTGATGTATTAATTCTTACTGCAAGTGTACTACATTTTCAAAAACTCGTCAAGGCTTTTTGAAAGAGACTTCTCAATACAATTGGGCCCATGTAATTAGTTCTTTTCTATTTCGTCTAAAGGCTGTAACTTACCTAACCTAATTAAAACCAGCCGCATGACTGACACCAAAATTAAAATTGCAAAATTATCCGGTTTACAGGATAAACAACCTGCGTATGCATTAGTTAAAAATACCGATTTAGTCATCATAAAACATGAAAAAGGAATCTCAGTTTTATATGGTAGATGCCACCACAGGGGAGCGTTACTGGCCGACGGCTACATTGAAGGAAATAACCTGATATGTGGAGTACATCATTGGGATTATAGATATGATACGGGTGTAAGTGATTACAACAATGATGAGTTCTTACATAAATTCAAAGAATATATCGAAGGGGATTCTCTTTATGTAGATGAGCAAGAGATTTTGGAATTTGAATTACAACACCCACAACCCTTTAAACGGGATTCCTATTTAGGGACTTATGCAGACACCCATCCAGAAGAGACAGAGCCTTATACAGGCTATATTAAAGAATTAGCTACTAATGGTTTAAAGAATATAGGGCATCATGGTTTTTCTGCCTCCATGGGGGTTGATAGAAATACATTACCCAAATGGAATGACATTCAGTTTCTTCCGGCCCAATTGGCAACAAGGCCTCTTTTAGATCATGAAGACGTAAAAACTGCAGTGGTGATTGGACCAAATGCCAGGAAACCACTAGTATTGGATATTCCTCTTTTTGTTAGTGATATGAGCTTTGGAGCCTTATCTCGTGAAGCTAAGATTGCGCTGAGTAAGGGTGCGGAAATGGCCGGTACCGGTATTTGTTCGGGTGAAGGAGGTATGTTACCTGAAGAACAAGAAAACAATTCCAAGTATTTTTATGAATTGGCCTCTGCTCAATTCGGTTTTTCTTGGGATAAACTGGATCATGTACAAGCCTTCCATTTTAAAGGCGGACAAGGTGCTAAAACGGGTACAGGAGGGCACTTGCCTGGCAATAAAGTAAG
>JAHZIZ010000378.1 GCA_022601215.1 Bacteroidota bacterium | reverse complement strand
TTGCGCTCGTTGCGGGACTTAACCCAACATCTCACGACACGAGCTGACGACAACCATGCAGCACCTGTTTACTAGCCATAAAAGGAAAACATATCTCTATGTCGATCTAGTAAATGTCAAATCCGGGTAAGGTTCTTCGCGTATCGTCGAATTAAACCACATGCTCCACCGCTTGTGCGGGCCCCCGTCAATTCCTTTGAGTTTAACTCTTGCGAGCATACTCCCCAGGCGGTATACTTAATGCGTTAGCTTGGGTACTAAAGGCGTTGCAACCTCTAACACCTAGTATACAACGTTTACAGCGTGGACTACCAGGGTATCTAATCCTGTTTGATACCCACGCTTTCGCATATCAGCGTCAGTAACTAACCAGAGAACTGCCTTCGCCATTGATGTTCTTCTCGATATCTACACATTCCACCGCTACACCGAGAATTCCGTTCTCCCCTTTAGTACTCAATGCTAACAGTTTTGAACGCAGACTACAGGTTAAGCCTGTAGTTTAAACATTCAACTTATTAGCACGCCTACACGCGCTTTACGCCCAATAATTCCGAACAACACTTACCCCTTACGTATTACCGCGGCTGCTGGCACGTAATTAGCCGGGGTTTTAGGATAGTACAGTCATCATACAATCTATTAAATTATATTTATTCTTCCTATCTTATTGAGTTTTACAACCCGAAGGCCTTCATCACTCACGCGGCATGGCTGCGTCAGGGTTTCCCCCATTGCGCAAGATTCTTAACTGCTGCCTCCCGTAGGAGTCTGGACCGTGTCTCAGTTCCAGTGTGGCCGTTCAACCTCTCAGTCCGGCTATCCGTCGTTGCCTTGGTAGGCTCTTACCCTACCAACAAGCTGATAGACTACAGACTCATCTTAAAGCAATTGGTCGCCCAATCTTTACCATCTCTGGACTATGAGGTATTAGCTTTAGTTTCCCAAAGTTGTCCCTCTCTTTAAGGTAGATTTCTGTATATTACTCACCCGTTCGCCACTCGTCAAAAAAACAAGTTTCTCTGTTACCGTTCGACTTGCATGTTTAAGACCTGCCGCCAGCGTTTGTTCTGAGCCAGGATCAAGCTCTTCATAATAGAAGAGTTTGAATTTGACTTCAAACTTTTATTTTTCTAACTTTGTAAATAACTACAAAGTATAATTTTTTTTTGCTGCCTACTTTTCAAAGAACAATTAATAAATACCAATACTACAATAAGACTCATAACGTCAACCTTATTTGATATTTTTTTCTCATAATCACAAAAAAAAAATATTTTTTTGCACTAGACATGATATGTATCAATTACACGATGCCTCTGTTAGAATAGATTTATATGAAAGCAAAAACAATCAAACAGTCTATTTCCATTAAAGGGATAGGTTTACACTCGGGCAAAGTTACTAAAATCAAATTGCATCCAAGTAATGATGGTTTGTATTTTATAAAAAATAAATCTAAATTACCTGTTCATGTGGATTATGTTAGCGATACAACACTTTCTGTAACTTTAGCTAATCATGATTTTCATATACAAACGATTGAACATTTTTTATATTCTTTATTTTATTTTAATATTACAGATCTGTGTATTGAAATAGAAGAAGGAACAGAAATGCCCGTGATGGATGGAGCGTCTTTTGATTTTATTCAAAATTTATGGAATGCTGGTATCGAAGAGCTCGAAAAAAAAATAGAACCTATTTCCCTCGAGAAAAATTATCGAGTAGAATCTGGAGATAGTTATATTGTTATGCAACCATCCGATTCACTTCAAATTGAATTTCAGATTGATTTTCCTCATCCATTATTATCTTCAAAAAAAATTAATATTACTTACGATGAAGAGTTATTTGGCAAGAAGGTAGCTCAAGCTCGTACTTTTGGTTTCAAAAAAGATATTCAAAAACTTCAAGAAAATGGATATGGCTTAGGAGGAAATCTTGAAAACACATTAATTTTTACAGAAACAGGAACGATAAATTCTATGTTATTTTCTGAAGAAGCTTTATATCACAAGGTATTAGATTTATGCGGAGATTTATATTTATTGGGTAAAACTATTTTGGCTAAAATTAGTGCTTATAAGAGTGGTCATACTTTAGATTTAGCCATTGCAAAAAAAATATTAGAGGATCAAAAAGTCTATGTCTCGTAAAGTAAATATGCAACGAAAAACAAAAGAAACAGATATAAAAATATCGGTTTCTTTAGATGGAAAAGGCAAGCTATCAGGAGACAATCCGATTCCATTTTTTGAGCATATGTTATCTCATTTGGCAAAATATAGCCTTTTAGATATTCATTTAGACTTAAAAGGTGATATTGAAATTGATTGTCATCATAGTGTGGAAGATACTGCTATTATCTTAGGAGATGCTATTCATCAGGCATTAGGAGATAAAAAAGGAATTTTTAGGTATGGATGTTTTACACTACCAATGGATGAAGTGTTAACAACAGTATCTATTGATTTTAGTAACCGCCCCTACTTTCAATATACAGGTCCTGATTTAATCTCCATGGGGAAATTTGGAATTTACGATTCTGAATTAACTCACGAATTTTTACATAAACTATCGATTCATGCTAAAATGAATTTACATGTTCTTGTACATTATGGAAAAAATCGACACCATATTCACGAATCAATTTTTAAAGCTCTTGGTTTTTCTATACGATTTGCTTCCGAAATAGATCAAAAAAGAAACAACGAAATACCATCCACCAAAGGAACTTTATAAATTTTATTGT
>JAHZIZ010000377.1 GCA_022601215.1 Bacteroidota bacterium | reverse complement strand
AGCAACGTATGTGGCTGGTGAGCGTCCGTGGTCTGTTACTTGTGATATTGCGTTGCCGTGTGCTACTCAGAATGAGTTGAATGATGCTGAAGCTAAAACACTTGTTGATAACGGTTGTTTTTGTGTGAGTGAAGGAGCTAATATGCCTTGCACGCCAGAAGCGATCGAAGTATTTCAAAATGCTAAAATTTTGT
The DNA here is from genome assembly GCA_022601215.1 of Bacteroidota bacterium. Classification (GTDB taxonomy): domain Bacteria; phylum Bacteroidota; class Bacteroidia; order Flavobacteriales; family Flavobacteriaceae; genus Aureisphaera. The sequence goes on along the minus strand of JAHZIZ010000377.1, from coordinate 8,454 downwards.
TTTCACCTGGAAAGGCATCTAACGCCGGTGGTGTAGCTACTTCAGGATTAGAAATGTCTCAGAACTCACTTCGTTTAAATTGGAGTAGAGAAGAAGTAGACCAAAAACTACATACAATTATGAATGATATTCATGCAGCCTGCGTAAAGTATGGTAAAGATGGAGATGGATATGTAGATTATGTAAAAGGAGCGAACGTAGCAGGGTTTGTAAAAGTGGCTGACGCCATGTTAGACCAAGGAGTCGTATAGAATCATGTTTGTATAGAATAAAAAAAGGTTGTCCAACAGGACAACCTTTTTAGGTTTAGTACCGCAATAATTCCTATTTTAGCGTGTTTATGAAGATAGAATAATCGGTTGCTTTTATGAAACAATATATTGCTTGCCTACTTTTTTTATGTAGTAGTTTTCTTGCTGCTCAGAATTTTGAAGATACTTGGAAGGGTTTTTTTTCCTATGTATCGGTGAAGGCAATATCTAAAAGTAGCGAAAAGGTATATGTTGCGGCAGAAAACTCTGTTTTCACCTATGATCTTATTACCAGAGAAATTGAGACCATTTCTACAATTAATGGACTTTCTGGAGAGGAAATTTCTAGTATTTATTATAGCGAAGGTTTTGGGGTTTTAGTGGTAGGTTATGAAAATGGATTACTCGATGTTATAGTTGATGATGAGGAGGGGATCTTAAACATCGTTGATATTTTTGAGAAACCCACCATTCCGCCAGATAGGAAAACTATCAATGATTTCTTTGAATTTGATGGCAATCTGTACATATCAACAGATTTTGGTATTTCATTGTTTGATCTTCAACGATTAGAATTTGGAGACACCTATTTTATTGGTGATTTAGGAGCACAGGTCATTATAACTCAGACTACAGTTTTAGAACCCTATATTTATGCGTCTTCTAGTGTTTTTGGTGTGAAAAGGGCAATGGTCAATGATGATAACCTTATTGATTTTGCTCAATGGGAGACCATTTCTACTGGTAGTATCACGGGAATTCAGACATTAGGTGACGAAATTTATATTGCGAGAGCTAATAATAGTGTTGCTTTGTATGATGAAGGTGTTGGATTTACAACAATTGAGACGCTTTCTAGTAGAATAAGAGATTTTAGAACAGTAGACGATGTGCTAACCATTACTCAGGCGGGCTCTATTAGAGCTTATGGCCTTGGGTATAGCCTTGAATCTGTTGTGAATAATACCTTGCCTGATTTTGATTTTCAACTTCAGTCTGGGATTTCGTTTGGCAATACTTTTTATTTGGGAACGATCAATGATGGTCTTCTTATCGTACCTTTTGGAACTACGCAAGTGACACAAGCACTACCTGACGGCCCCATCTTAAATAAACCTTTTGCACTCGATACATCGCCAGGGCAACTCTGGGTGACCTTTGGTGAAGTAGATGCGAACAATAACCCTTTTACCCCAAACCCAAGCCAATTCGGTATTAGTAATTTGAGAGAGGAAGCTTGGACTAATATTCCTTATGAACAATTGGAAAGTCTATCTTCAGACAATAATCCTACAGATTTTGTAAATGTCATAATCAATCCAAACGATCCTAATGAAGTCTATATGTGTTCTTTTTTAGGAGGCCTATTACGTATTAATGATCAGACACCAGATGCTTTTCTAGATGAGACAAATAGTAATTTGGAAGAAGTGCTCTTCCCAGCTCCAAATCCAAATGATCCTCCTCGAAATGCTGGTATTCGTCTGTATGGTGCAGATTATGATAGTCAGGGAAGTTTATGGGTTACTCAGGCGTTATCAAATGATGCTATTCTAAGACAAACAGGGCCAAATCAATTTCAAAAAGTTGACATTAGTGATTTCCTAGATCCCTTAGGAGATCAGGCCTTCATCGATATGAAAATAAGCAGAGAAGGTTTTGTGTTTATGAGTTCAGCAAACAATGGTGTAGTAGGGTACAATCCGGCTACAGGAGCGTTTAATAAAATCACAGAGGGAGATGGAAATGGGAATCTGCCAAATAAAAACTCACGAGCCATTGCTTTAGATAGACAGAATAGGCTGTGGATTGGTACAAAGAGAGGATTAAGAGTGCTCTTTAATGTAGGAGGCTTCTTTGAAGAAGGAGGGACTGTAGAGGCTCAAGAAATTATTATTTTAGATAATGGCGTACCTCAGGAATTGCTTTTTCAACAGACCATAACAGATATTCAGGTTGATGGATCAAATAACAAGTGGATTGCAACCGCCACATCTGGAGTATTTTATTTATCTCCGAATGGACAAGAAACACTGCTTCGTTTTACAAAAGATAATTCGCCATTACCATCAAATAATGTTCAAGATATTGCCATAGATGAAGTAACAGGTCGAGTATATTTTGCTACCGTTAATGGATTGGTTGCATTTGAAGGCACCTCCACAGCGCCTCAGGATGATCTTGAAAATGTTTATGCTTTTCCAAATCCAGTACGCCCTGGATTTACTGGCAATGTTACCATCGATGGCTTAACGGCGAGAGCGAATGTAAAGATAACCGACATAGAAGGGAATCTTGTGTTTGAAACAACAAGTCAAGGAGGAAGTGTACAATGGGACACCAAAGCATTTGGACAATATAAAGTGGCTTCTGGAGTCTATGTGGTAATGATTACTACCGACGATGCCTTAGAAACTAAAGTTTCCAAGATTATGATTGTGAGATAATATGCAAGTATCTACTCCTGCACTCGTATTTACCGCTATAAAGTATGCAGAAGCTGATCTTATTGTAAGTTGTTTTACTGAGAAATATGGATTAAAATCCTATTTACTGAGAAATATATTAAAATCGAAGAAAGGGAAACTACGAGTTTCTTTATTTCAGCCTTTGACTCTCTTACAGTTAGAGGCAGTGCATAAGGATAAAGGGACATTAGAACGAATTCGTGAAGCCAAGGTAATTAAGCCATATCAAAGTCTTCATACCGATGTGGTTAAATCTTCCATAGTTCTTTTTTTGGCCGAAATGCTTAAAAATAGCATTCAGGAAGAAGAGACAAACCCTGAATTGTTTCAGTATATCTCAGCTTCCCTCCAATGGTTGGACAATCACAATGGGATTGCCAATTTTCACATCTTATTTTTATTAAAATTATCCTCCTATTTAGGTTTTTATCCGGATACTACGCATATATCGCATCCCTTTTTTAATTTGATGGAAGGAGCCTTTCAAGAATATGCACAAGGTAAGTACTCCGAGTCAGGGGATGCAGTGACTGCTCTTAAGCAGTTTTTCGGCATAAATTTTGATAGTTTAAATGCCGTAAAGACCACCAAAAAAGAACGTTTGGAAGCCCTAAATTTGCTATTGTTGTATTATCAATTACATTTGCAGGGCTATAAAAAACCGAAGTCACTTTTGGTCTTGAACCAACTATTTAACTAAGTATGCGCATCCTATTCTTAATCCTATGTTTCATAGGGTTTTCTATATCTTCTTTTGCCCAAAATATTGTTGTAATTGGGGAGCAAGATCGGCAACCTATTTCTGGGGTGGCACTTTATAATGGAGAGAAAACTAAATCTGGAATAACCGATCTAGACGGTAACGTAGATATTTCGGAATTTGATGATGATGAGTTGGTTTATTTTAAGCATATTTCTTACAACCTTTCAGCGATAAGTAAACGAGGGATTTTGGCAGGAGGTAATTCCGTTTCACTGTCCTTATCACCTAGTAGTTTGGATGAAATAGTCTTGTCCGTTTCAAAATTTGGACAAAGTAAACGGGACATTCCTCAACAAATTGCCACAGTCACTAGTAAAGATGTGCTATTCAGAAATCCGCAAACTGCAGCCGATCTTTTAGAGAGTAGTGGACAAGTATACGTGCAAAAGAGTCAGTTAGGTGGCGGAAGCCCGCTTATTAGGGGTTTTTCTACGAATAGGTTGTTGATTACAGTAGATGGAGTCCGATTTAACACAGCGATTTTCAGAGGGGGAAACGTACAAAATGTAATTTCCATTGATCCTTTTGTCGTAGATCGTACAGAGGTAATTCTAGGGCCAGGGTCGGTAGTTTATGGAAGTGATGCCGTAGGTGGTGTGATGAATTTCTATACTCAAAAACCTAAATTTTCTTTTGAGGAGGGACTTGACGTTTCTGGAAATGTATTAGGGCGATATGCAACCGCTAATCAGGAAAAAACAGGTCATTTTGATTTCAACCTAGGGATGAAAGAATGGGCTTTCTTCACCAGTGCTTCTTATAGTGATTTTGATGACTTAACAATGGGAAGTAACGGTCCAGATGATTATTTACGAACTGAATATGCCGAAACTATTAACGGTGTGGATACGGAAGTGTCTAATAAGGATCCGCAAGTACAAAAGTTCACAGGCTACGACCAGATTAATTTAATGCAAAAGATACGCTATAGCCCAACAGAGCAATGGGATTTTAATGTAGGCCTTTTTTATACTTCTACCAGTGATTATTCTAGATATGATCGACTCATAAGGAAAAGCAACGGTGTGTTGCGTGCTGCCGAATGGTATTATGGACCTCAAGAATGGCTTAGTGGAAACCTTCAGGTTTCGCACCAGCAGGACGGAGTGGCTTTGTTTGATGATAGCAAGATTACTCTAAGCTATCAGCGCTTTAAAGAAAGTAGAAACGATCGAGATTTTGGAGATACTATTTTGTTTGAGACAGACGAAACCGTGAGTGCATATAGTGGAGGGCTCGATTTAACGAAGAAACTTGCCCCTAAAAGCACTATTTTTTACGGGCTCGAATATGTATATAATAAAGTGGGGAGTAAAGGAAAACAAACTGACATTACCAATGGAATTTCTGTAGCGGATGCTTCTCGGTACCCCAACGGTGCTACATGGCAGAGTATGGCGGCTTATGCTAGTTTGCAAGCTAAATTCTCTTCGGAAGTTTCTTTCCAAGGTGGGTTGCGCTACAACCATATTTTAGTGGATGCAGATTTTACTGAAAACAACCAATTCTTCAATCTTCCCTTTTCTGAAGCTAGCGTCAATACGGGAGCATTAACCGGAAGTGCAGGAATAACATGGCAAGCGAGTAAATTACTTGGTTGGCGTTTTAATATGGGAACGGCTTTTAGGGCTCCAAATGTAGATGATGTTGGGAAGATTTTTGACAGTGAACCTGGGAGTGTTGTAGTACCTAATCCTGATGTGGAGGCCGAATATGCCTATAATTTTGAAGTAGGAACTACCTTGAACTTCAATGATGTGGTGAAGTTTGATTTAGCCACGTATTATACCAGCTTAAAAGATGCTTTGGTGCGGCGTGATTATACATTGAACGGACAGACTGAAATTGAATATCAAGGAGAATTGAGCACCATACAGGCTATTCAAAATGCAGGTCGCGCTAGAGTGTATGGTTTTGAAGCTGGGGTGGAAGTAAATTTTTCGGAGGTCTTACAATTCACTTCGCAGTTTAATGTAACCGATGGTTTCACTGAAGAGGAAGATGATAGTCGTGTTCCTATTAGACATGCAGCACCAGCGTTTGGAAATAGCCATTTAATCTTTACAAAGGATAAATGGAAACTGGATGCCTTTGTCGACTATAATGGTCAATTCGATTTTGAGGATTTAGCCCCAAGCCAGCAAAACAATGCCTTTTTATATGCACTGGATGAAGATGGAAATCCGTTTGCTCCATCGTGGTATACTTTGAATCTAGCGGGACAATATCAAATTACTGAGGCTCTAGAATTAACGGCATCGTTAGAAAATATAACAGATCAGCGCTATCGACCTTATTCTTCTGGTCTTGCTGCTGCTGGACGCAACTTAATTCTGGCTGCTAGTTATAAGTTTTAGGCACTATTTCTCGCGGCGTTAATATTTCCGAACAGAGAACGAGTCACCATCTTTTCATAAACGGCTATTTCTTTATCTGATCCTCCTTCTTTCTTTAATTTCTGAATTTCCCTCAAGGCATATTGTTGTATGGTTAAAAGCGGGAGAACAATTTGTTCTCTAACGGCTATAGATGCCCGCATGGCTTTACTATCCTCCATTAACTCTTTATATCCAGTGACTTTTAACAATAGCCTTTTGGTGCGTTCATACTCGGCATAAATGAGGGACCAAAAAGAACCAAATTCTGGATCATTTTTCATGTATTGAGTTAGTGGAAAAAATGATTTCGTTAGACTCATCATACTGTTTTCTAGAAGCGTTTTAAAGAAAACCGAGTTCTGGTAGAGGGAAATAACTTTATCAAACTCTTCATTAGCTTCAAAAGAGGCGAGTGCGGTACCTACTCCGTAAAACCCCGGAACATTTTGTTTTAATTGACTCCAACTGCCCACAAAAGGAATAGCGCGTAAATCGCTAAATATTAAATCCGAATTCTTTCCACGTTTACTTGGACGACTACCTATATTGGTTTTAGCGTAGTAGCGAAGTGTACTCATTTGTTCTAAGTAAGGTAAAAATTTTGGATGTCCTTTAAAGTCTTTATAGGCTTCATAACTAGTTGCGGCCAGCCGGTTCATGGTGTCTATGTCATCTTTGCTTAAGGCACTGTGCTCATCACTAAAGACCTCATTTGCTATACCTGAGCTAATAAGTTGCTCCATGTTGTATTGGCAGCTATCTGGAGTTCCGAAGTTTGAGCTAATGGTTTGTCCTTGGACAGTGAGTTGCACTTCTTCGTGTTCAACTGTATCTCCTAAGGAGGCATAAAATTGGTGCGTTTTTCCACCGCCACGAGCCGGAGGACCACCCCTTCCGTCAAAGAAAATTACTGTGACTCCATATTTTCGCGACATCTCAGTGAGACGCTCTTTAGCCGTGAAGATTCCCCAATTGGCCATTAGATAGCCACCGTCTTTAGTTCCATCACTAAATCCTAACATAATGGATTGCTTGTTGCCTCGTTGTTTTAAATGATTTGCATATTCTGAATGGGTATAAAGGGTCTTCATCACTTGATCTGCAATTAAAAGGTCTTCAACAGTCTCAAATAAAGGAACAACATCGGCCGTTGGGTGTTCCCAATTACAAAGACGTAACATGGCAAAAGCCTCTAAAACATTTACAACACTTCCGTTGTTGCTAATGATATAACGATGACATCCTTGTTCTCCATTGGATGCCTGAATTTTTTTCATAGCGTAAATGGAAGAAAGCGTTTTTTGAGCAATTTCTTCTGTTAATGATGTTGGGGATATTTCACCTTTGAGTTTAGATAGTTCGTTAATTTTTTCAAGTTCTGACAGATCGTTGTAGGGTCTAGAAAATAGTGTTGGATGACATTGTGCAATGTTTGTCATCACTGTAGTATGTACTCGAGAATCTTGACGGATATCTAAGGTAGCGAAATGCATTCCAAAGAGCTTTACTTTATTAATGAGATCCTGCACCTGGTCCACATATAGTGATTGGTGTTCATTAATAATTCCATTTTTAATTACCTGTAATTGTTGAAGCATATCTTCTGCCGTAAGAGTCGCTTCTGAAGTGGGGACGGTGAGATGGTCGTAAACTTGAGTTTCTAGAGCTATACAGAGAGACTCTACACCTTTAAAAGTAATTCGTCTGCGTAAGGCACGAAGATCTTTGTGATAGTTTTTTAATAAGGTGCGTCGCAACCTATCCGCTACTTTCAGTGTGATTTCGGTAGTTACAAAGGGATTACCATCCCGATCACCACCTGGCCAAAAGCCTAAATTGATTACTTGATTTTCTAAGGATTCTCCTTCAAATATATTGTTCTGAATATAATTGTAAATGGCGCTTACACTTTTGTAAAACACGTGTTCTAAATACCAGATTAAACTCACGGCTTCATCATAAGGAGTAGGTTTTTGTTGTTTAAAAAAAGGAGTTTTACCGAGTTGTGCTAATAAAGAAGAAATGGTTTCAAGTTCATTATGTTCAATGGCTAGTGCGAGGTCCGTAATAATCCCAAGGACAGGGCCAGGATAAAATTGTGTAGGGTGGGCAGTGAGAACCGGTCTCACCTTAAATCGCTGCAAGTAACTTTTGAGTGCCTCCTTTTTATCTTTTGCTTCTGCTTCTTCTCGAACATTTCGCAATGTTCCCCGTCCATCCATATTGTTAATGATTGGGAAGGTCGCATCTTCAATGGCGTCAAAAAGGACTACTTGCCGTTCTATATACTGGATGAATCTAAAGAGTAAATCGGTATGCTCTTGTGTACTTTCTTGAGGTTGAAATTTTTGAAAAAAAGCATTGACAATTTCGGTTGGGTTTTGTTCATGGGTAAAACCAGTTTCACATTCTTTCTGAAATAGCGGTAACAATACCCCCGTATTTTTTATACGATCGAAAGGAAGGGTCATAAAGATGCTATTATAAATTCGATATTGAGCCAGTACTTGTTGCTGAAATCGTTCTTCTTTGGTATACTGCATATTCCTACTTTTTATCTGAATAAAGGTAATGAATAAATGCTCTGAAAGTTT
>JAHZIZ010000376.1 GCA_022601215.1 Bacteroidota bacterium | reverse complement strand
TAAATTGTGATTGTAAGCGTACAAACCAGCTTCGGCAAGTCGCTGCGCCTGATTTTCGGTAATCATACCCAACGTACAACACACTTCCATATCTAGCTTATTGATGGTACGAACCATCTCCAACACCTGATCAAATTCCTCTCCATCCTTCACATTTCTCCATGCAGCACCCATACAAACACGTGAGCTTCCGCTTGCCTTTGCACGCAACGCCTGTGCTTTTACATGAGACACCGTCATAAGATCATTCCCTTCAATATCGGTATGATAACGAGCCGCCTGAGGGCAATAACCACAGTCTTCTGGACATCCACCTGTTTTTATCGAAAGTAAGGTTGACACTTGAACCTGATTAGGGTTGTGATGTCTTCTATGCACCGTAGCCGCTTCGTACAATAATTCCATCATAGGTTTATTGTAAATAGCTAAAATTTCTTCTTTGGTCCAGTTATGTTTTATCTCGCTCATAGGTGTCAAAAATAAATAAATTCTAGATGTCTCCTTAGGGTTTTGTAATAATAATACTAACAGCATTTCCACCAAACCCTACCGCATTGACCATGATACTATTTAATGGTCTTTGCCGATCTTCTTCCGAATAGATATAAAAAGGATTTTCAATAAACCTTTGATGCTGCAACATAAGTACAGCCATCTCAATACTGAGCATTCCCGAAGCCCCAAATGTATGACCAAGCATCCATTTATTAGAAGTTAGTAAAGGTTCGCTTTCGGTAAAAACTAGATCGATTGCCTTTTTTTCGGCTAGATCTCCTTTTACGGTTCCAGGAGCATGCATGATTATGGCATCTACCGTTTTTAATTTGGCCGACGCTAATGCTTCTTTCATCGATCTCTGAAAACAGTCGGCATTTTCAGAAATCGCACTTCCATGTTCAATTTTTTCGGAAGCAAAACCAAAACCACTAATCAACGCCAAAGCATTATCCGCGATTCCTTTTTCAATTAAGGCAACTGCGGCACCTTCTCCAAGAACCATGGTGTTTTTGCTTTTCTCGAAATCCATAGAATGACAGGCAGCTTGGTCCTCACTCTTGCTATATAATTTAAGCGCCTGTATCTGGGTTAGTGTAAAAGGGGTCAAGGCCGCTTCACTACCTCCCACAACAAACTGATCGGCCATATTGGCTTGCAACCAAGCAATTCCGTTAAGCAATGCATGTAAAGAAGTAGAACAAGTTACCGAATGTTCCATAGTCATCCCTTTTGCTCCTATATCCTGTCCCACCCAAGAAGAAATATTGCCCAAAGTGGTGGTTGGAGAGCTAAAAGGGGACACTTTTTCCTTTGCTAAAAACTGTTTATGATAGGTTTCAAATAACTGAGTTGCGCCACGAGAAGATCCAATATTAACTCCCACAGACCCGCTTACAAATTGTTTAGTAGCTTTTCTCGATGCCACGATACTTAACAATACCGTACGATCCAATTTTTTATAGGCAGGATTGTCTTTTTGTAATTGACTAAGCTCCTGTTCTGTTTCAGAAGAAAGTTGAGAAACCCATTGTAAAGAATTTCCCATTTTCTTTTTAGAAAATAACGGAACACTCGCTACATAGCTTTTCCAAACCATGGAAGCACTTGCTCCTAGGGCAGAAATTGAAGCTAAACTTAAAATAGAGATAGGCGTTTGCAATACTTTCTTTAATTTAGAACAAAAATAACATAAGTTCATCGTCTAATCTCGTAAAAAATAAATTATATGGAAGATACGCTCATACAAGAATCTTGGTGGAAACGCAATTGGAAATGGGTCGTACCTGTAGGTTGTGGGGTATTTTTCATTGTAGGAATTATATTAGTAGTGGGAGGTGTAATTTGGGGTGTGTTACATCCGCCATTTCTGACAGTCAGCCGCAACAGGATGCCATGAAGTTAGTACAACAAAATAAGCGTGTCATTGAATTGCTCGGAGAGCCTATAGAAACAAATGGCATGACGGGTGGAAGTTTCAATTCATCCAATGGTTATAAAACAGTTCAACTTACAATTCCCATTAAAGGTCCCAAGGGGGAAGCTACAATACGAGTAGAAGGTGAAGGTGTTGGTGACAAATACACCTATCAGATTATGGATGTATATTCTGATGAAGCCGAAGAGATTATTAAACTTTTGGAAGCTCCTGAAAACATGGACTAATTTACGACCTCTAAGATCGTATCGTAGAGTTTATTGAGTTCCTTATTTGTAATGACATAAGGAGGCAATAGATAAATGGTATTACCCAACGGGCGGAGTATGAAGCCTTTATCAATAAAAAACTGATAAAGCTGGTTACGTTGCGATCCATAGCGATCCATGGCATTATCCAATTCGAAAGCAAGTATGACCCCTTTTACACGAACATTTAGAGCCTTCGGGCGAGTAGATAGGACTTTGGCAAAGTGCTCATGTGAAAGTTTGATTCTTGCTTGATTTTCTTGCATTCCCTTAGAGAGCATCAAATCGATCCCAGCTATGGCAGCAGCACAACCTAAAGGATGCGCACTAAAAGTGTGAGCGTGAAAAAAACCTTTAGACGGAGCTTCACTTAAAAAGCCTTCGAAAACGTCTTGCGAACAGCTGGTGATACTCAAAGGAAACATTCCCGCCGTTAGCGCCTTGCTCAAACACATAATATCGGGCTTATGGGCGAGGAAATCAGATGCAAAGTTACGGCCTGTTTTTCCAAAACCAGTCATAATCTCATCCGCAATAGTGAGCACGTTTGTCTCCTTACAAAGTTGAATGAGGGCATCCAATCCTCCTGCATCGTGAAACTTCATTCCAGCGGCACCCTGGACTAAGGGTTCAAAAATAAAAGCCGCACATTGATGTTGTTGAAGCAGCGTTTTTAATAGGGCCAAAACTCGGTCTTTATTATGTTCTTGTGGCACTGGTAAACGGACTACTTTCAAAAGAAAATCTTCAAAAGGACCATTGTAAGAAGATATCCCCGAAGCACTCATAGCTCCAAAAGTATCACCGTGAAAACCGTCCTCAAAAGCGATGAGTGTATCACGTCTTTCTCCTCGGTTATGAAAAAATTGTAACGCCATCTTAATGGCTGCCTCTACCGCTGTTGACCCATTATCATTAAAGAAAATTTTTGCTTGATTCTCTGGGAGAATTTCCATAAGCTTTTCGGAAAGACGCACCGCTGGTTCATGGGTGAAACCCGTAAACATGGTAAAATCTAATGTTTGCATTTGCTCAGAAACGGCAGCGATAATATGATCATTACAGTGTCCATACATGGTAGTATACCAGGAGGCAATTCCGTCGATATACTCCTTTCCGTTTTCATCCCATAACAGAGCACCTTTAGCTTTCACAATCCCAATGGGATCCTTAGCTGTTTGATGTTGGGTAAGCGGGTGCCAGATATGTTTACGATCTCTATCTTGTAAGTTCATCTTTAAATTTTTCTGCATATTCCCTAATGACATTTTTATCGAAATAAGGTTCTTCATCAACTCGCCCTAAAGTTCGCACTCCAGACATCTTTTCAATAATATTTTCTGTAGTTGGGTATTCTGTTCCGCTAAAAATTATTCCAAGAATATTCAATTTACGAGCTTTTAAGGCTTCTATGGTAAGCAGGGTATGATTTATACTTCCTAAATAATGACGGGATGCTACAATGACTTTATCAGTTGGCTGTATTAGGTCAATAATGGTTTCTGAACTGTTCAGCGGGACTAAGATCCCGCCTGCCCCTTCTATTACCAAGTTGTTCTTAGTGGTTGGTCGTTTCATGTTTTTTACAGAAAGGGCCACCTCATCTATTGCTGCCGCTGCATGGGGACTCATGGGTGTTTGCAATGCAAAAGAACACGGGTGCAGCTTGGTCGAATTATTTGTTACAAGTCTTGACACTTTGTGAGAATCACTATTATCTAATTCACCTGCTTGGACTGGTTTCCAATAATCCGCTTCTAAAGCTTCGGTCACGATAGCAGAAATTATCGTTTTTCCAACTTCAGTAGAAATACCAGTAATGAAATATGTTTGTCTCATAACAAAAAGGAAACTAAATGTGAAACGAGTTCTTTGATTTGAACTTCTGTATTATAACTATGCAAACAAATTCGAAGACGTTCACTCCCCGAAGGAACTGTTGGGGCCATAATAGGCCTCACATCGAGACCAAGTTCCATTAGCTTTTCTGATATGTCTTTCACTTCCTTGTTCCCTGGAATAACGCAACAATGAATTGCAGATGAACTAGGAATGAAATACGATGAGAGTCCCTTTAATTTAATGTCTAATTGTAATATAGCAATATTTATATGTAACTTTTGTTTGTGCTTTGGATTCGTTGGCAGCTCTTGGTAAGCGGCTAATATAGTGGCCACACTATGCGGCGATGGCCCCGTTGTATAGATAAAGCTTCTACTGAAATTAATGAGATACGAAATCAACGTTTCACTCCCTAAAATTGCCGCACCATGACACCCTAATGCTTTTCCGAAAGTAACCACTCGTGCAAAAACGTCATCTTCTATTCCTAGTTCCTGCACCAAGCCCCTTCCATACTCCCCAAAGATCCCTAAAGCATGGGCTTCGTCTACCACAAAATGGCACTCATATTTTTTACAAATTGTCACAATCTCTCTTAATGGTGCTTGGTCACCATCCATAGAAAAAACTGCTTCCGTAACAACATACACGTCACAGTTTTCTTGACAATATTTTTCAACAAGTTTTGTCAATGATTCCAAATCATTATGCTGAAACTTAAATGCCTTTGCATTTCCCATCCCGATACCATCTCTTATCGAAGCATGGCAAAGGGCATCATACAAAACAATGTCGCCCCTTTGAGGAACGCTACTAAAAAACCCAATATTGGCATTATAACCTGAATTAAAGAGCAGCGCCGCTGGTGTGTTGTGAAATTTCGCTATATACGCTTCGGTTTCAGTATGCAAATCAGAATTTCCGGAAAGGAGTCTAGATCCTGTAGCTCCATTCTCCCGTATACCACGTTCTCTCAACAATACAGAGGTTCGATTGAAGATATTTTCTGAAGAAGCAAATCCCAAATAATCGTTCGAAGAGAAATCAACACCAGAAGTTACGCCTCCTAAAGTTCGTAATGCCTTTGAAGTCATTCTATTTTGAAGTTTATCTGAAAGTTTGTTCGGAAACGTTCTCATATGTCAAAAGTAAGTATCTTTCTTTTTATTTTTACCTAAATTATGATACGATATAAAAAAGCAGATACAGAAAAAGAGTTAAAGCAAATCTTGGCGCTTCAGCAACAAAATTTGAAGGGGAGTATTTCGGCAAAAGAAGGCAAAGATGAAGGCTTTGTCACGGTCCATCATGACTTTGACTTATTACTTCGAATGAACAATATTTGTCCTCATATTATTGCAAAAGACAACGATGAGGTGATAGGATATGCCCTATGCATGCATCCCCAATTTGGCGATGAAATAGATGTCTTAAAGCCCATGTTTGATGAACTGAAGCTACACTCAACTTCATTTAAAATTGAAAAATTCCTGGTCATGGGACAAGTTTGTATAGACAAGGGGTATCGACGTCAAGGAATTTTCAGAAAACTCTACGAGAAAATGAAGGAGGAGGTTATTCCTCCATTCAATTGTATAATTACAGAAGTAGATCAAAACAACCTAAGGTCTTTAAGGGCTCATCTCGGCATAGGGTTTAAACAGTTAAGCACCTATCATTCTGGTGGAATTAATTGGGAGCTCATCGCTCTTTTCTAATTTTAAAAACTGTCTTTTACTGGTTTTTTTCTACCCATATTAAAAATGCCCAATTTTAGACCTACAATGACCGAGAAACCATTTAAGTTATCCTCTCCTAATGGAGGTAAGTTATAAGTACTCGTAAACCGATAGCGAATACCCGTTTCAAGCTGAGTGTATCTACTAAAATTATATAAAATATTCACCCCAGGTTCTACAATAAAAAATTCGTCAAAATCATCTTCATTCAATTCACTCTGTTCATCATCTAAGGTATCCACGCCCCTAAATGTGACAAGTCCTCCACCTATCATTACCGGGAATGAAACGCTTATAAATCTTTTGCCAAATAAGATGGGTTCTAAATGAAAACCAGCATATCCACCGGCAAGAGCAATTTTATCTCCATCAAATAAATCTGGCCTATTATTTGGCCGATCATTATAGAATGCTGTTGCTGCAAAACCAATCTCTAATTGTTGATTAGCTACGTATGCCAATTTAAAAGTGCCTAAACCAGTTGATCTCTTATCAATTCGCGCATATTGTCCACTAAAACCAAGATATACTCCATGCACTATATTTTTGCGATCGTCGAATTCCACATATTCATCAGTCACTTGTTTCTGCCCAAAGAGCGAACCAAGAACAAATAATATTAATAATAAGGTTAGTTGTATTTTCATTGTTTAATTTAATTGATGTGATTACAATTCTTTAAGCATAATTATTCCTTTCCTCCCGGTAAAGGAAAAAACTGCTTCCTTTTCTACTCCGTAAGTCGCCGAAATATTTCTAATTTTTCTCTTTCTATCAAGTAATTCAGATTTAATATGGTTCATGGTCTTGGGTATTCTTAATACACCTTGCTCTAAATTGGCATGAAACTGAAATGAGGTGTTGGATATATTCAAGTAAATTTCAGAATTGTCCTGTTCTATTCTAACGCTTGGTCCCTTTGAGGCAAAATCAAGCACCCGTAATTCTGCCCATTTTAATACCATATCTGCGCTAGTTACCAATTGAGACACTTTTACGTTAGAATACGTAACGGTTCCTTCCAAACTATTGACTCCTTCGATTTCCATTTCATCCTTACTGGACGTAAGTGCAAGTACTCCAATTTCATTTAATAGTAACTCTGATCCTTTAGAATTTACGGTGAGTCGTTGACAATTTTCTATTTCTACTACGGCATCATTTGCATCTACCTTAGCTGAAATTAAATCTCTAGCTTTAAGCTTCCCATATTTAATTGAAATTCGGGCATCTTCTATACCATCGGGTAGCCTTATATCACCATGTTCAACCGCAACGTCTAATTCTCCATTCCATTCTGAAACAATAACATCTCCATATTTATTGGCAAGTTCTATTCTTGAATCATTGGGAACATGGAGTGTGTAATTTATCTGCGACTTTGCCTTTTTTCCACTAGTTACTGATTTACTGAAAAACTTTTCTAAAAACCCCACTTCTTTCTTCACTATCTCCGAGGTTATAATTACTTGATTTCCAATTTCTTTAATACTAGGTTGTATTCTATCTAAAAGAGCTTGCGCCTCCTTAGAATTTTCGTTCGTAGCACTAATATCAACAGTGACGGAAAGACGGTTATCATCACTTCCTAGTATATATATGTTGCCATATTTGTTCTCTAATAGCAGCTTACTCTCAGAAGAAAAGTCGAAAGACTCTTCAATTTGTTTGCTGAGTTCTTCTTGCCCTATTACAACATTTGACACTAATGCCAATAGTAGCATGAAGAGGGCGTTCCTATAAAATGATTTCCTTCTCATCATATTCATTTTTCGAGGGATTCGATCTTTTCAAGAGTTTTTCCATCAGTTGTATTTTTTTTCTATAGTTATTGATAATAGCTTCAATAACTTTGTCATTATTTATTCCTTCATTAAGCTCGTCTTTAAGCGTCCCATATTCTTCGTCCAATTCATCTATAAGACTTAAGAAATCTTCTTGCTCTTCTACACTTAGATTTGGATTGTTTTTAACCAGCGCAATTTGTTGATCTATCAAGGCACCATAGTAGGTATCTACTTCAGACAATTTTTCGTAAACAACTCCTTGTTCCTCAGCATTCCAGGAAAAGTTATTGAATAACAAGGCTCCACCCAAAATAAGAATCGCACAGGCTGCTATTTTTCCTAAATGTTGCTTCCATAGAACCCGCACTTTACTTTCAGAGCCTGTAGAAAGTTCCATATCAATCCTCTCCCACATAGTGTCCTTATCGACCTTGTGATCATCAAAAGCGCTTCGATTCGAGCGAACAAATTTTTCCAGTTCCTCTTTCATGCTCATTGTATTAACTGTATTAATTTCTTTTTTGCCCTATGGTATTGAGACTTCGAAGTAGACACACTTATTTCTAAAATATCTCCAATTTCAACATGATCATACCCTTCAATTAAATAAAGGTTGATAATAGTTTGGTACCCATTTGGAAGCATCTTAATGCCTTTTTTTATTTTGTCTACATCCATTTGAGATGTAGTAATCTCCTCGGGTTGATCAATGGCATATTCCTGATCACTCAACCCTACTAAGGGCACTCTCTTTATTCTAAGATAATTAATGCTTTTATTAACGACAATTCGCTTTAACCAAGAACCAAAAGTACTCTCATACTTAAAAGTATCAAGGTTTTTAAAAGCACTCACAAAACTATCTTGCACTATATCCTCAGCATCTTCTTTTACATTTACAATACGAATACTTACATTAAACATAGCATCCACGTACAGTGAATACAGCTTATACTGCATCTTACGATCTCCAATTTTGCTCTTTTCAATAAGCTCTTTATGTATAAACAGTATAGAGTTATCCACTATTATATTGGTCTGTAATTTAATCAATGTCCCACTCCCTAAAAGACAGTTGAGAATAGAAAGGGTTGCACCTCATTCAAAAATAATTCATTTTATTCCTGAATCGTATATATTACTTCATCAACCTCTGTAACTCGAAAATACCCAAATGCATAATTTTTCGGGTTGGTCCTATTTAAACAATTACCCTTTACCCTTGAAGGTGTTGTACTAAAAGGATCTCCACCGCTGTCATACTGTTCTATTAACAAATCGATATAATCAAAGTATCTTTCCGATATTCCATATAATGATATAGCAATTTCATCTCCTACTTCGAAGGCCTCTTCTTGTGTTCCAGAATCACCATCTTTTTCGAAAAACTCATCCATTAAATTCCCATTGGAAAATTGATCCGATTCAGTTTCTAGGATAGGAAAGAGATCTCCATCTTCAATAAAACGTATTAGATAATAGTTTTCTTGGTCCACTGGATCCATAAAAAAGATATTTACGTCCAAAATCTCGTCGTCGAACCCTCCTTCTAAAGACTGAGTAACCTCAACTATTTCAGAAACAGGGGTAAGAACCTCTGTTGCAGAATAGGTTTCATTGTTATAACCTATTTCCAAATTATAAGTATCATTTAGAATGGGTTCAAAACTAGTCGTTGTATAGAGCCCATTATTTTGATCTTGGAAGACAACAATTTGCTGGGTACTAGTATTGGTAACACTTACAGTGGCACCTATTACATCATTCACAATTTCAGTATCGAAATAGGGTGTAGAGGTACTAAGTTTAATCGTTTGTTCATTTCCAGAAGTACCCTTTTGCCAATCTAATGAAGCCTCTACCACCAATCTGGGTGCAGCGGTATTTAAATCGACCGAGATAGGGTCTTCACATGCCGCCATAAGTACGGCGACCATTATTAAAGTAAGCTTTATCGTAATTTTCATTTACTTAGAATTTAAAATTATAGGTTATTGACGGAATAATTCCAAAGATGGCTAGCCTTGTAGATTCATTTTGCCCCGTATTTACATTTTGATTGAAAGAGATAGCGGCCGCATTTTTCCTATTATACAGATTGTAGATTCCGAATACCCATTCCCCTTGCCATCCTTTATTAGGTTTTCGATTTGGTTTATAAATAACTGAAAGATCCAATCTATGATAGGCTGGCAATCGATCCGAATTTCTATTAGAATAACTGGCTATAGATAATCCTTCATACTCATACTGCCCATTTGGATAGGTTACTGGGCGTCCAGTCTGAAACACTAAATTGGTGCTAAATGTCCATTTATCATTTAATTTATATGCTCCTGTCAAGGACAAATCATGCGTTCTGTCATATGGTGTATTATACCATTCCCCATCATTTATTCCTGGACCACCAGCCCTCCCTCCTAGGGCACGTTGCTCAGATTTTGAGAGTGTGTATGCAAACCAGCCTGTAAATTTACCTTTGCTCTTTCTTAGCATTACCTCCAGTCCGTAC
>JAHZIZ010000375.1 GCA_022601215.1 Bacteroidota bacterium | reverse complement strand
GTATAAAAGAAATTTTTCAGATGAATTCTGAAGTAATCGTATTAATAACATCGAATATGAGAACACATACTAATAATATTTACTTGTTAAAAGCTTTAGATGCTTATCCATATGAATTGGAGAAAGCGGCAGAAGCAATTAATTATGCCTTGTCCTACGAACCGGATAATGTGCAGGCGCTATGCCTAATGGGACGGATGCAAAGCGAGCAATTGAAAGATTACGAAGCGGCTAAGCATTTCTTCGAATTGGCTATAGCGAGTAATATGGATTACAAAGAAATCTATCCAGATTATATTCGTCTGTTATTACAGAATGAAGATCTCGAAGCGGCTCAAAAGTTGATCGATTTTTCGCTAACCATTAAAGGAGTAGATAGGGCAGGAATAAAGTTGGTGCAAGGGCAACTCTTCGAAATTCGAATGGAGTATGTGGCTTCAGAAGCTGCCTTGGATGAGGCCCTCGCATTAGGTTTGAACAATGGTTTTATAAGTTATGTGGAAGATGAATTAGCGCGAGTGACGAAAAAAAGAGAACGTCACAATCGCGAAAAAGCAAAAGCTTCAAAAACTGAAGGGCCGGTAGCAGCGTCTAATAACCGTTGGAGAAATAGATTAAATAGTTTGTTATAAATAGTTAAAGAAAGGAGAATAGACGGGCCACTCCTTTATAAAAGGAGTGGCTTTTTTAGTATCGTAGCTCAAAGGCTAGAGCACTCGGTTGTCTCCCGAGCGGGTATGGGTTCGAGTCCCATCGGTACTGCAAGATTCGACTAGCATAGTAGTGTGGGTTTGAATCCTATATGGCCTATAAATAAAATGGAATTATGGTCAAGGCGGTCAAGACGTCCCGTTGAAAACGGGGAGATATAGGTTCGACACCTATTGGTTCCACATCAAGCAAGTCTTGTTAGGTGTTTCGGTATAACACTATTGTATAAGCTGTTGTTTTTTGACATCACAGTTTTATATCCAACTTGACTTGAAGGGTGTACTGTTTCCCAAAATAACAGTAACGACTCTGTAAGTCGTGGGTTCGATTCCCACTCCGTGCATACGGGTAGTTCAGTCTGGTTAGAACAACAGAAATTGGATGGTGTCGGTTCGATCCCGGTCAGTAGCTTATGGCTATTGTAGCTCAATGGTAGAGCACTACACTTTTAATGTAGGTTGTGGCCTCAAAAGTCACTAACAATCAAGAAGATCCACTTGTATAAAGGATTACCAGCCTGTCAGGCTTAAAATGATGGTAAACAATGCGAGATGCATCAGTTGTATTTGTTCTTCGGAAGAAAAGCAACAGGTCGTCAAGTAGCTTTGAGACCCCCATTTTGCAATACACTAAATCAGTGCTTTGCTTTGTGAAGTCTATAGCAAATAGCTTTCTAAAAGCAGTTTCCTATAGAAGGATTTCAGCAAACCAATGATAGCCTGTAGAGTAATAGGATGTGTTTCCGCGACTAGAAGATGATGGGTCTTGTGTTGTTTTAAAAGATAAAAAGCGTTAGGGATGGCAGCGACATCCTTTTTTGTCACTTGCAGTAATTCTAAAATATCAGGATTATATAGTAAGGAGTAAAAAAGATACAGCGAACAGCCCGATTCTCCTAAACTTCAGTGACGGAGAAAACGCCAAAATAGATGGTGGTATTTCCGTTACAAATACGATCGATCCATAATTGTGTAACCGTCCCAGGAGGGACATAAAACTTGAAAAATGAAACGAGTTAGAATTAACGCTGGACAGGCGGCTTTGATCTTCAGAAAGGGAGATTACAAGCGTGTATTGACGCAAGGTGTTTACTGGTTGAATATGGGAGAGACTGTTGTGAGATACAACTTGGCACTGCCTATGAATTCAAGTAGAGTAGCCTTGGAAGTATTGCTTAAAGATGAGCAATTAACGGCACTATGGCATGTGATCGATGTATTGGATAATGAATTGGTATTGGTGTACAAAAATGGAAAGTACAGCCAAACACTTACTGCTGGACGCTATGTGTTCTGGAAGGATTTGGTAGACTACACGTTCACCCGGGCCAATTTGTCAAAAATTTATATCACGGAACAAATTGATAGAGCGCTTTTTGCAAAAAAATGATTTGGCTAAGTATGTGCGCACTTTTGAAGTGGCAACTCATGAAAGGGCTGTGTTGTTAGTGGATGACGTTTATGTAAAAACTTTAACAGCTGGTTTATACCGTTTTTGGCGTAATGACACCACGATAAAAATTGTGAAAGTAGATGTGCGCCAATTGCAATTGGAAGTAGCTGGGCAGGAATTGTTGACTAAAGACAAAGCGGCTATCCGTATTAACTTTTACGCACAGTACAAAGTAAAAGATATTGAGAAAGCGGTTTTGGACAACAAAGAATTTGAAAAGCAATTGTACGTAACCATGCAATTAGCATTACGTGCGTATGTTGGTACTTATACTTTAGACGAATTGTTGGAAAATAAAACTGAAATTGCGAATGCCGTATTTGAAGACACAAAGATGGCCGCGAATAAATTTGGTGTTTCTTTATTGAACTGTGGAATAAGAGATGTGATTTTGACAGGAGAGATGAAAGAGATTATGAATCAAGTCTTAATCGCTCAAAAGAAAGCACAAGCCAATGTTATTACACGTCGTGAAGAAACTGCTTCTACAAGAAGCTTATTAAATACGGCAAAGTTGATGGAGGATAATGAAATGCTTTACAAGTTGAAGGAAATGGAATATGTAGAAAAAATCGCCGAGAAGATTGGTGAAATCACCGTCAATGGAAATGGCGGAATGGTAAAGCAGTTGAAGGAAATTTTTGCGACTAGCAAATAACCTAAACCGAGAACGCTGGATCTAGAATCCAGCGTTTTTTATTAGTAATGAATACTTAAATGAATGATGGTTCCAAAGGGGCCGTACTAAAAACAGAAAACCACCGAAGGGTCTTTCCGGTGGTTTTGTTTTTCATAGCAATTATTAATGTAGGTAAGTTGTAAGTTATATATTATAATTTCAAAACAATTAAGTGTCATTTCACTGGACTCTTACAACAGCGTAAAAATATCTTATATATTGCGTATCTGTTGGTTTTATGAGAAAAATATGATATTCTTAATCACCTACTTATGAGATAAGGGGTTACATTTATACTGAATTTATTAGAAAGTATGAGAAAACTAGTTTTGTTGTTGTTTTTTATATCCTATGGGTTTATTGGCTATGCACAAAGTGC
>JAHZIZ010000374.1 GCA_022601215.1 Bacteroidota bacterium | reverse complement strand
GGTAGAAGTCAGGCGGATTTGAATCAAGTTTCTTTTGGAATTAGTGCAGGATTAATTCAGTCGAGATTGGATGAAACGCAATTTGACCCAACCGATTTTGATCCAGTAATTGCAGGAATCATCCAAAGTAGTTCTTATTTTAATGCAGATGTCGGAGCGGCTTACTATTTCGATTATTTTTCGGCATATTTTACAGCGAAGAACGTGTTATTCCAACATAGAGGTTTGTTTAATGATAAGTTTGAACCAGGGAATCAGAGAACTTACATGTTGGCTTCGGCTTATTTTATACCAACATCTTACGGGATATGGTCGTATGAGCCTTCCTTCCTTTTTCAATGGAAAGAACGTACAGGCGAACAATCTATCGATATTAACTTTAAGGCATATCGTGAAGTAGAGTTTGGTAGAATCTGGGGAGGAATTTCGTATAGAAGGAGTTTTGACGGTTCCGAATTCTTAGATGGTACAGAAATAAAAGATCAAAAATTGCAATTAATTACGCCGGTATTGGGGGTAAACTTTAAGAAGTTTTTATTCGCATATACCTATACTGCCCAATCGGGAAGTGTTAAATTTGATAGTGGTGGGTTTCACCAATTGACAATTGGATATAACTTCTTAGATGGTAATATTTCAAGATGGTCGCAAGACATGAGATACAACGGTATGTTGCGTCCAAGAGGACGTTAGTAGTTGTTGTCCCTTATATCATATAAAAAAGCCCCTCATCGAGGGGCTTTTTTTAATTCCATGTATAATTCTTTTTCTTTCCTTGTTTCTTCAAGGCATCTATCATAGCACTTTCCAGTCCATTGCTGCTCTTTTTTTTCTTTTCGGCAACAAAGTCTCTTCGTTGTTCATTTAATTTTGCTATTTCGTTTTGTATTCGTTCACGTTCTATCTTTTGTTTCTTTACATGTGCCTTAATTTCGGCAGTAGACTTGTCTTTTAATTCGTCAGGGAGATCGTCTTTCTTAAGTTTATCATAGTTGAAGTCTTCCTCTTCTTCTGCGTCCACTAAATCCCAGGTACTGTTTTTGTAAAACTTTGAACTTTTAGATACGGTTCTGCTCACTGCATTCTCATTTCCGTAGTAGGCGGCATTTGCATCCTGTTCCGCTTGCATGGCAATTTTATTTCTTCCTCTTTTTCCATAAGGGACATAGGTTGCATTGAGTTGTATGTTGAGTTGTAATATGTGATCATCGTAAGGAGAAGCAATATGTACGGTCTTACGGTCATGATTAATTGCCATATAGTCTCCATAAGTTAATTGTGCACCTTCTTGCCATTTTGATGACACACCGTGTTCAAAATCACCACAAAAAATCGTGTTAACGACTACATCCTTTTCTTTGGCTTGATTACCAGCATCTCTGTAATCTACTTTTCCCTGGGTGAAAGGCTCATTTCCGGCTATAAAAATCATTTTTAGATCATCGGCATCATTTCCCCAGTCTAGATTCTCCAAAGAAGCTTTGATAACAGTGCCACAGTATTCACTTCCTCCATCGGTAGTGAGTGAGAATAATTCTTTTGAGACGTCGTCTAAATCATTTGTAAACGGGAGAATCTTTCTGAGATAACCTTCTTTAGCGTGTAAGCGATCGTTGCCATATTCATATAAAGCAATTTCTAGATTGGGCTGTTTGTTTTGGCACTTAGCATAGGACAATTCATTAACAATTTCCCAAAGTTGTGCTTTGGCTTGATCAATGAGTCCGTCCATGCTGTTAGAGGTGTCAAGTAACAGGGCTACTCTAATAAAGTGTTCCGAAGCTTCCGTTTCAGAAATGTGTTCGGCAGTGTGTAATGCTGTTTTTTTTGGGTCGTCTAGTTTGCACGCATGCAACGATAATACAGAAAAAAATAACGCAATAGTTTGTAGAATTTTCATAATAGTTTCATTTAATTCGGTGTAAACCTATACATACCTTTTTCAGAAAAAAAAGCACATTGAGGGAACCGAGTATTTCATTGAGGGAACCTGTTGGCTGTTTTAGGGTGAAGGGTTATTTTGGAGCTCATTTCAGAAGAAATACAAAAACACCATTTTTTGAACTGCGGTAAAGTGCGTATGTTTACGTTTTAAACTAAAAATGAAATCAGTATTATACTTTCTGTTTGCCTTGTTCTTTGCAGGTACGTCACCGATTCTAGCCCAGCATGAAGCCAGTAATTCAAGTTCATCTGAAGCCTCTTTTACCTTAAAAGGTAAGGTGGTAGAGGCTGAGAAGTATACACCTATTTCCAGAGTGAATGTAGAGATTATTGGAAGAGGTTATACCACGACCAATAGTGAGGGTTTATTTGAAATTAACGCACGCATTGGAGATGAATTGGTCATTAGAAGTGATGATTTTGAAACGGTGCGATATGAGGTGCAGAATGATCAACGTATTACGTTGGAAGTTCGAAAAGCAATTGAGACTAAGTTTGTAAAGAAGCGTAAAAAAAGCGATAGAGAAGATTATTTCGTAACCTATATTGATTCGGCCAAGCGAAGTTTAAAGATAGATGCTAAAAAGAGTATCGAATATGTAACTAAGGCGCTGCAGTCTGTAGGAGGCAAGAAAGCTTCATCGGCGCAAAATGCAATAGCATTTGAGACTTTGGGAGATATCAATTTATATTGGCAACTACCAGATTTGGCTATTGCCAACTATAAGCAAAGTATTTTATCCATTTCCAAGGTGAATACTCGTATTAAACTGGCTACTGCGTTTAAGGCGAACGGGAATTATCAAGAGAGTATCGAAGAGCTTAAGGGGCTCACTAATTTGCAATTATCACCCTATCAAGAAGTGCAAGTTTATGAAGGATTGGGAGATAATTATATGGCGACCAATGAAGGGGTAAAGAGTGTGTTTAATTATCAGAAGGCGCTCGATGTTGCAAATTTGCACAGTATTACACCAAAAATTACCGATTTAAATTCTAAAATTGCGCAAACTTATGCGCAGGAAGGGGCCATAGATGAAGCAGAGGTCTATTATGGAAATTCATTAAATCTTTCTAAGGGGGAGAACCGAAAAAGAGCTGCTGAAGAGAAGAACAAGGTAGCCGATTTCTACAATCAGAAACAAGATTTCGATAAGGAGATAGCATTGAGACAAGAGACCCTAGACGAAATTGAAACCATGGAAGAAGAGGGAGCTGGTAGTGATGACATTAACAGCGCTCTTACACCGCAGCGTCAGAATTATAAAATTGCAAATGCCTATGTCGCTCAAGACCGTTGGGACGAGGCGATTCCATTTTTAGAGAAGAGTATCACAGAAGCGGATGCTAAGGAAGATTTGGTGGTTCAAAAGGATGCTACTAGGAAGCTTTCAGAAATTTATCGAGATATCGGAGACTTTGATAAGGCCGCCGAAAGTTACGAGCGCTATGTAACCGTTGTAGATGAACTCTATATTAAAAAAGAACAGGAACTTTCACAAGCTACGCGCTTCAGTAAAGAGATAGCTTTAAAACAAAATAGGATAAGTAGTTTGGAAAGCGAACGGGCGTTGAATGAAAGCAGGTATCAATTGGCTTTTGAAAACCAGGAGTTAATTCAAAAAAACAATCTTGTACAAAAATGGATCATTGGATCGTTAATTGCCGTTGCGTTGCTCTTGTTATTTATTGCGTTTAACCAGAAAAAAAATGTGCGCCAGCAAAAGCTTGCTAACAATATCTTAGCCTTGAAATCGCTGCGAACGCAAATGAATCCACACTTTATTTTTAATGCCTTAAATTCGGTGAATAGCTTTATTGCGAGTAGTGATGAACGTGCAGCGAATAGATATTTAAGTGAGTTTTCACGACTGATGCGTGCTGTACTTGAAAACAGTGAAGAAGATTTTATCCCTTTGTCTAAGGAAATAGAATTATTGCAATTGTATGTAAAGTTAGAACACTTTCGTTTTAAAGATAAATTTGAATACGAAGTAGTAGTAGATGAGAGTATCTCTCTAGATAATTTTGTGATACCACCGATGCTTTTGCAACCATATGTAGAGAACGCTGTATGGCATGGATTGCGTTATAAGGAGGAGATGGGTATGCTTAGTATTGACTTTAAACAACGGGATCATGAAACGGTGGTGGTAACAATTACCGATGATGGAATAGGGAGAAAGAAGTCGAAAGAACTTAAGACTGAAAATCAGAAAAAACAAAAATCGAAGGGAATGGGGAACATTAAAAAACGTATCGCGATTCTCAACGAAATGTATCAGGACAAAGTGGATGTGATGGTGAGTGATGTGTTTGACGATGAACGAGGAACTCGTGTACAACTAACGATAAAAAAAGACTAGATGGAGTTACAGGCAATTGTCGTTGAAGACGAACAAACCAGTAGAGAAATATTGAAAAATTACTTGGCTAAGTACTGTCCAAAAGTGAGGGTGGTTGGAGAAGCTGCCAATGTAGATGAAGCATTGGTGTTGATAAGAAACCATCAGTTGGATTTGGTGTTTCTCGATGTTGAAATGCCATATGGGAACGCTTTTGATTTATTAGATAAAGTAGGAGATAGAACCTTTGAAACGGTTTTTGTGACCGCTTATGATCATTATGCTATCGATGCCTTGAACGCACATGCCTCATACTATTTGCTCAAACCAATAGACATTGATAGGCTAATAGAAGCAGTAGATTATGTTCAGGAAATTAAGGAAAAGGAGAACAATTTGCAGAATACCGTTTTAAAACCCAAACGGACTACTGTCGCGGGGAAGATTACGATTCCTTTGCAAAACGGGTTTGAGGTGTTGGAAATAGAAGATATTCTTTATTGTAAGGCAGATGATAACTATACGCAGATCTTTATAGGCGACAAGAAGAAATTAGTGAGTAAGACTCTTAAATATTTTGAAGAAGCATTGACCGAGAATGGTTTTGCTCGTGTTCATAAAAGCTATCTTGTCAATGTAAATGCCATTACCGAATATAAAAAAGGAAAGGGAGGAAGTGTAGTGCTTAGTAATGGAAAAGAAATTATGGTGAGTCCCGCAAAGAAAAAGGATTTATTAAGTTACTTTGGATAAATAGTACACTATGATTATACAAGCCGTAAACGGAAAACATCCCCAAATTCCAACCGATTGTTTTATTGCTCAAAATGCAACCATAGTTGGAGAGGTAATTATGGGATCCGAATGCAGTGTCTGGTTCAATACAGTGATTCGTGGCGATGTGCATTTCATAAAGATGGGAGATCGTGTTAATGTGCAAGACGGTGCAGTCGTTCATGCCACTTATCAAAAATCACCAACCACCATTGGAAATAATGTTTCAATTGGGCACAACGCAATTGTACATGGATGTACGATACGAGACAATGTTCTTATTGGTATGGGTAGTATTGTGATGGACGATTGTGTTATTGAAAGTAATAGCATTATTGCAGCGGGAGCGGTAGTTACAAAAAACACTCATGTTGAAAGCGGGAGTATTTATGCAGGAGTACCTGCAAAAAAGGTGAAGGATATTAGTCAGGAGTTAATCGATGGCGAAATAGGGCGTATAGCTGCTAATTATGTCGAGTATTCCAGTTGGTTTAAAGGATAATTAAAAAGTCCTTTTCTCTATGATAATTTTTTCTAGATAAGATCTCAGTAATAATGCCAGTGTAGTAGTTTCAGCATTGGTAAAAAATTGCAAGGTGGGCCTGATTTCTGCCGAAGAGAGCAATCCAAGTTCAGTCAAAACAGTCTTTGTTTGGAGGGCAACAGCCTCTCCAGAATCGATGATAGTCACGCTATTGGGTAATAGTTGTTTCAATAGAGGGATAAGATAGGGGTAGTGACTACACCCAAGAACTAATCGATCGATGTTCGCATCCAACATGGGTTGGATATATTTTTGAAGCAACTGAGTCATTTCTGGGCTTTCTAAGGCCCCTTTTTCAATCAAAGGAACCAAACCTTTACCAACCACTTCAGTGAGCGTAATGCTGTTCGTGTATAAGTCTGCGGTTTGATGAAACAGTTCGCTACTAAGAGTTCCTTGGGTTGCGAGTATTCCAACACTTTTTGTTTGTGTTTGGAGGGCGGCTGGTTTTATAGCGGGCTCGATCCCAATAAAAGGAATGTTGTAGGTTGCTCGTAATTGAGAAATAGCATTGGTAGTAGCTGTATTACAAGCAATCACTATGAGTTTACAACCTTGATGAATAAGAAACTCCGTATTCTTTTTGCTCAGCGCTATGATTTCCTCTTGAGATTTATCGCCGTAAGGTGCATATTTACTATCCGCAAGATATAGAGTGTGCTCATGGGGCATAAGTTCATGGATCTCCTGCCATATGGAGGTGCCACCTACACCAGAGTCGAAAATACCTATTGGAGCTTGAGAGTTCATTGCTATAAAGATAAAAAAAGACCCCTAGGAGTTCCCTAGAGGTCTATAGTATTTTTTCTGAAACGGAAATTAAATTCCTAACTCTTGCTTTACGCTGGACAATAAATCAGTTCCATCTGCTAAGATTACTCCATTTCCAGTTGCTGAATCTAACACGTACTGAATCCCTTGACCTCTGGCTACTTTTTGAATGGCAGCACGGGCTTTTTCAAGAATAGGTTGTAGTAAATCCACTTCTTTTTTCTGAAGGTCTTGCATTGCTTGATTTCTGTAATCTCCAATACTCTTTTGCATTCCTTGAACTTCAACTACACGCTTCTGATTTTCTTCATCTGTTTTGTTTCCAGCCTCAGCATCGTATTGCGCCATTTTAGTTTCTAATTCTTTGTACATAGATTTGATCTCTGTATCGTACGTTTTTTGCAATTTTTCCAACTGACTTTGAGCAGCTTTCATTTCTGGCATAGCTTCTACTAATGCTTGAGTGTCAATGTGAGCAACTTTAGACTGTGCATTTACAGTAGTAGCCCCAACAAATAGCAGCATTGCTACCAAAAGTAATTTAAATTGTTTCATTGTAATTGTTTTAAATTTAAGTGTATTTAGATTATAGGGTGTTATTAATTTCCTTTTCTCGAGTTGATAATAGAGTCTTTTCTACGTTGTCTTTCATCTAATAAACGCTGTCTTTTTGCGTCAAACTCTGCTTTTTTAACTGCTCTAATTGAGTCTCTTTGTTTCTTGCGCGCCTCGAGTAATTTCGTTCTTTCGTCTTTCTTTTCTTCAGCAGCCTCTTCTCTTTTAGTCACTTCCTTATCTTCTTCATCAGAAAGTCCATCACGCTGTTCTATCTCTTTCTTTTCCTTTCTGCTTTTCGCTTCTTCTCGCTTATTCGCTCGGTTTATTCTTCTTAAAATTTGGTCACTGATGTCGTTTCTTTGAGCCGCAAATAACATCACGATATCTGCAGATTTATCAAAAACGAAGTCATATTTCTTTGCTTCAGCGACTTCTTGAACAATATTGAAAACTTGATCTTGTATTGGCTGTACCAATTGTCTTCTTTGAATATCCAAATCTCCATTTGGTCCAAAACGAGCCTGTTGGTAGGTAAGCATTTCTTCCTCTAAGATTTGAATCTCTTCTTCTCTTTCTTCAACCAGCTCTACCGTTAGCAATACTCGCTCATTGCTTAAATTGAGTTTCATTTGCTCAATTTCGTTATTCAGTTTTTCAATGTCTTTTTTCCATCGTTGTACTTTAGCTTCTAACTGCGTGGACGCTTCTTGGTATTCAGGAACACTTTCTAAAATGTATTCCATATCAATGTAACCAATACGCGCTCCTCGTTGTGCTTGAGCACTCGTAGTGAGGCCAAAAAATGCAAGCGTGAAAAAAATAAATTTAATTGTCTTCATATTGCTAATTGTTTCTTTGAAAATATCGTGCCAAAAATTAAAATTGCTGCCCAATAATAAAATGGGTTTCCCATCCGTTCTTCTGAGTTCCTGTTCTGGTAGGGTCAAAACCATAACCAAAATCAATTCCTAAAAGTCCAAAGGCAGGCATAAATATACGAATTCCTGCTCCAGCTGACCTACTTAGATCAAATGGATTGTAATTTCGGAAACCTTCATAAGAACTTCCTCCTTCGGCGAATGCCAATACATAAATGGATGCCAATTGCTTTAAGGTTACAGGATACCTTAACTCTAACGAAAATTTATTGTAAATGGTATTTCCATCTATATCAGATAATGATTGGTTAGGATACCCACGCAATTGTACCACTTCTCTTCCATCTAAACTAAAAGATCCTAAACCATCTCCACCTACAAAGAAACGTTCAAATGGAATTTCTCCTCTATCGTTATTGTAAGAACCTAAGAAACCGAATTCGGCTTTAGGGCGTAATACTAAATCTCCTACAATCGTGGTGTACCAAGTAGCGTCGAATTTTAATTTGTAATATTCCAACCACTTAAAACGTTCTTGGTCAATTTCAGAAATTCGTTCTCTCGCATCGATGATCTCAGACTCTGTAGACGAATTATCGTTGCTAGTTGCCACTTGTTGGTCGTATTCATTGTCTAGGGCACGATAGTCTACTCCATTAAAAAGTGAATAAGGTAAAGTGACCTTGGCACTTGCGTTAAATTGTGATCCAAAACGTGGATAAATGGGGTTAGCAGAGGTGCTATTTCTACTCAATCCAATCGTGTAAGCTAGGTTGTTTGAAAAACCATCTCCAAAGGTAAATAGACCCGTATTGTAATTCTTTAAATTGAAATGCTGAAAGCTTAAGGCTTGCGATAATTGGAAGTAGTCATCTGGCCATTGTAACCTTTTTGCCAGTCCAATAGATCCTCCCGTAATTAAGAATCGCTGGTCTTTATTTCTTTCTCTGGTTCTAAAATCAAATTGATATTGAATGGTGTGAGAAAAGGATGTACTTAACTGTACCGGTTTTTTACCTCCTAACCATGGCTCTGTTAGTGAAAGGCTGTAGGTTTGGTAAAAAGTACTCGCTTGAGCTCGCAGAGATAGACGTTGACCGTCTCCCATAGGAACCGGTTTCCATGCGTCTTTTTCGAACATGTTTCTAAGAGAGAAGTTGTTGAAGGAAAGCCCTAAGGTTCCAACAAATCCACCACCACCATAACCTCCTTGGAGTTCAATCTGGCTAGATCCTTTTTCTACTACCGAATATTCAAGGTCTACTAAACCATTGTTTTGATCAACGGTCTTAAAATTTGGAGATAATTGTTCGGCATCGAAGAATCCTAATTGACCTAATTCTCGAACAGTACGCACTACATTTCTCTTACTATACTTTTGTCCCGGACGGGTTCTAAGTTCACGGTAAATTACGTGATCATTCGTTTTGGTGTTACCAATTACGCTAATGTGATTAAAGTAGAATTCTTTGTTTTCAAGGATTCTAATTTCAAAGTCGATAGTGTCATTTCTAACAGCAACTTCAACTGGATTAATGTTTACTGCGAGGTATCCATTGTTTTGATATAGGTTGGTTAAGTCGGCCGCATCTGGGTCTGTATTGTCCTCAATTCGCTCTTTTAATAAAGTACCATTATATACTTCACCTTTCTGAATAGCCAAATATTGGCGTAAGAAGTTGTCAGGGTATTTACTGTTTCCAATGAATCGAATATCACCAAAATAGTAGCGCTTTCCTTCTTCAATATCCAACTTAAGTGAAATATTATTTTCATCATCTACGATGAGGGTGTCATTCACTACACGCGCATCACGATATCCTCTTTCACTGTATTTCTTTACTAAGTTTTCCTTGTCCTCTTCAAAGCCTGCCTCCGTATACTTTGATCGTTTCCAAAAACGCACTGGATTCTTTTGTTTGGTATTTTTAAGGAAACCTCTTAATTTCTTGTCCTTGAGTTCGGTATTTCCTTCAAAGTCAATTGAAGCAACTTTTACACGCTCTCCTCTATCGATAATAATCGTTACATTTTTTCCGTCTTCAGTCCCGGTAGAGTCTTTATGAGAAGTAGTATTCCAAATTACATTGGTGTTAAAATAACCTTGCTCTTTGTATTTATTCTTTATATAGTTTTTGGTGGTAGTAATGAGGTTCTTTGTGAGTTTAGTCCCCTTAACTAAGTCGTTATCTTTTATAACTTCGGTGGCTTTCCCTTTTCGTATTCCTTCTACAACAACATTATTAAGTTTTGGAAGTTCTACAATGTAAAGTTCTAAATCGATTTCTTCCCCTTCAATATTGGTTACATAAAAAGCAATATCGCTAAAGAGATTTTGTTGCCAAAGTTTCTTTGTTACGTTACTTAATTTTTCACCTGGGACAAATATTCGGTCACCTAATTTAAGCCCAGTAAAGGCTATAACTGTGTTTTTGTTAAAGCTTTGTGCTCCAGTCACTTCTATACTGCGAATACTGTATTTTGTACCAGAATCTAGTTCCTTCTGCTGCGCGGTAAGACTATATGCCGACACTATTGTAAATAAAAATATACAATAAAGCGTGCGGTAAAAATAGGTTGAGGTGCTACGGGTTAAGTTGTTCACTCGTCTTTCCAAATCTTCTTTCTCTGTTTTGATAATTTAAAATAGCGTCGAAAAGGTCTTCTTTTCTATAATCGGGCCAAAGGGTATCTGTAAAATACAATTCGGCATACGCAATTTGCCATAATAAAAAGTTGCTTATACGCTGTTCTCCACTGGTTCTAATCAACAAATCTACGTCTGGTAAATCACGCGTGTAAAGATGATTATTAATAACCGATTCGTCAATATTTGACGGCGAAATTAGGTTATTTTTAACTTTAAGGCTAATCTCTTTAATAGTTTTTGTGATTTCCTCTCTAGAACCATAGCTTAATGCTAGGGTGAGCGTCATTCTTGTATTGGATTTGGTCTGCTCCATGACATCGAATAACTCTCTATGTGCTTTTTTTGGTAAGGCATCTAAGTTGCCTATTGCATTGAGTTTAATGTTGTTGTCTTGAAGGGTTTTAATTTCCTTTTTTAAGGAAGAAACCAACAACTTCATTAAGGTCTCTACTTCCAATTTGGGTCGATTCCAATTTTCGGTAGAGAAGGCATATAAGGTTAGAAATGGGATTGGGAATTTAGCACAGGCCTCTACAATTTCTCGCACTGCCTTAGTGCCGTTTTCATGTCCTATCGATCTAAAAAGCCCTTGCTTCTTTGCCCAACGTCCATTGCCGTCCATAATAACAGCTAGGTGTTTGGGAAGTCTGCTTTTGTCTATTTGATCCTCTAGGCTCATATTAAAAATTACAGTAACATGGTTTTCTTCCGAAGGTGAACGTTAAGGTTACCCCAGTAAATACATACCAATCATCACTATTTAAATTTCCGAATTTTAGATTTTGCTGGTCGCTTAAATCTCCAACAGGATTACTCCCGTCTAAGTCATCGGTAAAGGTGTACCGAGCCCCTATTTCAAAAGCTAAAACTATTTTGTTTGCCATTGCTGAAGTTTTAAAGCCAACCACCATTGGGATGGCAACACTTCCAGCAGTGTCGTATTTTACTATTTGGTCATTACCTCTTTTATAAAGCTCATCATAAAAGACGTAGGTGAGTCCCGTATATAGATATGGTGTAGACTTGGGTCTTCCATCATACATACTAAATTCCCAAAAGGTATATTCTATTCCAGCCGAAATTTCGGTGATGGTATTTTGAAAACTATACCCTCTTTCTTTCCTTCTTGGCTCGTCCGAATCTAAATCATTTCCTTCCAGTCCAGCAACGATAATCGAGCCTCGAAATGAATGGCGAGGACTTCTATTCCATTTAAATATACCACCAAAGGCCAAATTGTTAGGGGCGATGTAAGTAGTTTTACCAACATCCCCTATATAATTGGCTCCGCCAAGAAACCCACCTATTTCATAGGTTTGAGACTGACTTGTGTTAACAAGAGTTATTATTAAAATTACGGTTAGGACGTACCTCATAAGCTTCAAAAGTTTGCAAATATACTAATAAACTTTTCGTATGACTCTACAGAGTCAATTTGTCTACGTTGATTAACAAATTTAAAGCCGTTTTATTGTTTAATTTCTCTTGTCTTCTCCCCATAATAATTTTTTCCGAAGCGTTTTTACAAAGCTATCGTCTTTTAATTGAACTAGTTTTATTGTGAATGGGGATTTGGTAATGGTAATTTTAGTTTCGTTTTTAAGTGTGGCTATTCTGGAATCTAAAGAAATCAAAAAACTTTCTTCTCTTCCAGAGACCTTTAAAGAAACCGAACAATCGTCCGGAATCACAAAAGGGCGCGCATTCAAATTGTGAGGTGCAATAGGTGTAAGCACTATGCTGTTGGTACTTGGATCAATTACCGGTCCTCCGCAACTCAAAGAATAACCTGTGGAACCCGTTGGGGTGGATACAATAAGGCCATCACTCCAATAGCTAGTGAGATACTCATCATTGAGATGGGTTTCTACCTTAATCATAGAGGTGGTGTTCTTTCTGTTTACTGCAATTTCATTAAGTGCGAAGTTGAGTCCTTCCAAATCTGGGTGAGGTGGTTCAGTGACAATTGAAACTAAGCTGCGTTCGGAAATAAAATAATTCCCTTCTAATATTTGCCGAATGCTTTCGGTCACTCTTTCTTTCTGAATAGTTGCCAGAAATCCAAGTCGGCCGCTATTAATTCCAACGATAGGAATTCCTAAATCCCGTACAAAGGTCACCGATCGTAATATCGTTCCATCTCCACCAATGCTAAAAAATAAATCATATGTGGCATCGAGTTGGGTAAAGGTGCCCATGCGGGAAACACTTTCTGAAATCGTGCCATGTTGCTCCTTAATTATGGTTAGAAATTGGGCTTCAATACATACTTCTGCATCATAATGTTGAAGGGCATCTAAAATTGACTGAATATATTGTTCAGAATGCTGGTGATAAAACTGACCGTAGATACCAATCTTCATCTTCTAAATATTTAGGTATTTATCAAGGTAATCTGAACGCTCTTTTAAGTCCTTCAGCATCTTATCTTCTTCGTGTTCCGAAACGATGTGGTAACTATATCTTCTAAAGGTTTGCACGATAGCGTTCATGCCTTCGTGT
>JAHZIZ010000373.1 GCA_022601215.1 Bacteroidota bacterium | reverse complement strand
TAGAACTTTCCCATACTTAAACTTAAGATCTTCCAAACGAGTTCAAGATGACTCGTATGTTCAAGATGCTCCGTAGAGAATAACCATAAAACTTTTAAGAAGGGACATTAGGGCTTAATATCATGATAATTTGTTTGCCTTCCATCTTTGGTTCTGCATCGATTTTGGCTACTTCTCCAAGTGATTCGAGGATCTTTTTGAATAGTTCGAGGCCTTTATCACGGTGGACAATTTCTCTTCCCTTAAACCACAAAGAAACTTTAACTTTATCTCCTGCTTCAAGGAATTTCCTGATTTTATTCACTTTAACATCAAAATCACCTTGACCAATGTTCACTTTAAATTTCATCTCTTTTAAAGAAACCTTTTTTTGCTTTTTCTTGGCTTCTTGTTGCTTCTTTTTAGAGTCATATTTGTAGCGGCTAAAATCCAGAAGCTTACATACCGGGGGCTCTGCATTGGGCGATATCTCGACAAGGTCTAGACCTTGCGCAGCTGCACGTTTTATGGCTTCCGCTATAGTAACAACACCAATCATTTCGCCTTCTGAATCTACCAGACGAACTTTTTCGACTTGAATTTCCTTATTAGCTCTAGGAAATTTACTATTCTTATAACTTGATATATGAGTACTCCAAAAAAAATTAAAATATAGTTTTAGTTTAAATATCGCTTGTTTTCATTCAAAACAACACTAATCAACTCGTCAACAAGAATAGTTTCCTGATCTTGGCTACCCAGTCTTCTTAATGTAACAGTACCGTCTTCTTGCTCTTTCTTGCCAATAACAGCAATAATCGGCACTTTCTGATTAGAGAAATTGCGTATTTTATAATTAACTTTTTCCCTTGAAATGTCAAGCTCAGATCTAATTCCAGCAGCAATTAACTTAGCATGAATAGCAGAAATATGATCGTCCAGGTCGTTTGTAATTCCCACGACAGCCACTTGCACAGGAGCAAGCCACAGCGGAAACTTGCCAGCATACTCCTCAATTAGGATACCCATAAATCGTTCAAACGTTCCAATAATTGCCCTATGTAGCATAACAGGTCTTTCTTTATGACCGCCCGCCGCAATATACTCAGCCCCTAATCTCTCTGGAAGGACAAAATCAACTTGCAATGTTCCGCATTGCCAGTCGCGCCCCATAGCGTCAGTTAATACAAACTCAAGTTTTGGACCATAAAAAGCCCCTTCTCCTGGATTCATTTCATACTCTAGCCCAGCTTCTTTAACCGCTCCTTTTAATGCAGCTTCTGATTTGTCCCATACGGAATCCTCGCCAGCCCTGACTTCTGGCCTGTCTGAAAATTTTACTTTTACTTTCTTAAATCCAAAATCGTTGTAAACTTCTTGTAGCAATTTACAAAACTCAACAGTTTCTACGTTAATCTGGTCCTCGCTACAGAAAATATGTGCATCGTCCTGCACAAAATGCCTTACCCTAAGCAATCCATGAAGCCCTCCAGAAGCTTCGTTTCTATAACAAGACCCAAATTCAGCCATCCGCAAAGGAAGATCACGATAGCTTTTTGTGCCTTGGTTAAAAATCTGCACATGGCACGGACAACTCATAGGCTTCAGGGCATGCACTTTATCTTCTGAAGCAACGGTAAACATATCATCTCTGAATTTTTCCCAATGTCCAGAGTCTTCCCAAAGCTTTTTATCAACCATTACCGGAGTCTTGACTTCAGAGTAATTAGCTTTCTCAAGCTTTCTTCTTATATATTTTTCAAGCGTGCGATATATACTCCAACCTTTATTATGCCAGAAAGGCATACCTTGAGCCTCTTCTTGAAAGTGGAACAAATCTAGCTCCTTTCCAAGCTTTCTATGATCCCTTTTTTCAGCCTCTTCCAGACGATACAAATAGTCGTCTAGCTGCTCTTTTGTCGCCCAAGCTGTGCCATAAATTCGTTGCAGCATTTCATTATTACTATCCCCGCGCCAATACGCGCCTGCAACTTTCATCAATTTAAAATGCTTAATCTTGCCAGTAGATGGACAATGCGGGCCTCGGCACAAATCAATAAAGTTACCTTGCCTATATAAAGTTATTTGCTCTCCAACTGAAATTGATTCAATGATTTCCGCTTTATAATGCTCGCCCATTTCCTTGAACATTTTAATTGCATCATCCCGATCCCATTCTTCGCGAACAAACTTTTCATTACGCTTTACAATATGATGCATCTTTGCTTCAATTTTTTCAAGATCAGCTGTTGTAAACGGTGTATCTTTTGCAAAGTCATAATAAAACCCATCTTTAATAGCCTGCCCTATTGTTACTTGCACGTCAGGAAATATTTCTTTAGCCGCTTCTGCAATAATATGCGCAGCGTCATGGCGTATAATCTCTAAAACTTCTGGGTCTTTATCTGTCAAAATGCGAAATTTACAATCGCTTGCAATTGGCGTTGATAAATCCGTTAATTTTCCATCAACTTCTACAACCATCGCAGCTTTTGCCAATGATTTTGAAATAGATTCAGCTATTTCCATACCAGTAATATTTTTACTGAATTGTTTCTTAGACCCATCAGGGAAAATTACATTTATCATACCACCATATCTTATGTTTTAACTTGATATATTTAGTAGATTTTATATCATCTTGTCAATAATTATCATACTAAACATAGTAGTAGACTTAATATATGGTTAACATTCCGCACTGGCCTCAGATTCCTTTATGAAAAATACCTAAAACGCAAAGTTTAGACAATACTTTCAAACTACTATACGAACTCGGCAATCCTCAAGAAAAATTACCTCCAACCATTCATATAGCTGGCACAAATGGCAAAGGCTCAACACTTGCAATGCTTAAAGCTATATTTATGCAATCAGGCTACACAGTTCACAGCCACACCTCCCCACATCTTATTGAATTTAATGAAAGAATAAAACTACATGATAAACCAATATCTGACAGCCATCTTTATGAATTACTTGAAGAAACCAAAACTGCGGCAGACAAATTAAAAATTATCCCCACCTTTTTTGAAGGAACAACTGCAGCTGCATACCTTGCCTTTTCTAGAATCCCTGCCGATGTATTACTACTTGAAACCGTGCTTGGTGGCAGGCTTGATTGCACTAATGCGGTAAGCGCTCCAACACTGACAATTATTACCACTATATCCTATGACCACATGGAAGTTTTAGGGAAAACACTAAAGGAAATAGCTACAGAAAAAGCTGGAATAATTAAAAAAAACGTACCCTGTATTATTGGCCCACAAACCCAAGAAGTATACGACGTATTAATTAATAAATGCAACGAAGTAGGCGCACCGTCATTTTGTTATGAATATGATTTTATAAGCGAAAAAATGCAAAATGGTTTCAAGTATCGTTCAAAAAACGTCGATATCGACCTCCCCAAACCTAATTTAAATGGAGATCATCAAATACTCAATGCATCAATTGCTATTTCAGCAACGACTATTTTGAATAATGATTTTAAAATTACTACTCAAAAAATCAAAGAAGGTATAACCTCAACCGTTTGGCCAGGAAGACTACAATACATAAACCAAGACCGAGTTAAGCATATAATCGG
>JAHZIZ010000372.1 GCA_022601215.1 Bacteroidota bacterium | reverse complement strand
GACAGCACATCACTAAAATTATGAAGCGCATCACTTAATAAAGAAAGACTTCCAGAGATAATACCTCCTATTACTTGAGCTACGGTAATAAGTGTGTTTAAAAATATAGAAATAAGCAAGTTTCTTCCCTTAACATCGTCATTGGAGTGATGGTGGGAATGAGAATGTGCCATAAATATTAGTTTATTAGCAAGAGATTTTATCTACTCTATTTTGGTGACGACCTCCTTCAAATTCTGTATTTAAAAAGGTATCAACCATTTTTAAAGCCTGAGGAATCGCTGTAAAACGAGCTGGAATACACAACACATTTGCATCGTTGTGTAATCTAATTAATTCTACTATTTCATTTGTCCAACACAACCCAGCACGTACTTTAGGGTATTTATTTGCTGTCATAGCAACTCCGTTCGCGCTTCCACAAATTAAAATTCCTTTATCAACTATTCCATCATTAACGGCCTGCGCAACTGGATTAGCGAAATCTGGATAATCAACACTATCTAGGTTATCCGTTCCGTGATTGATCACAGTTATTCCTTTACTTTCTAAAAGCTTTACAATGGCAAATTTATAATCCGGTCCAGCGTGGTCATTCCCTATAGCTATAGTCATAAGAAGAGGTTTTTTACAAAGATAAGAGGAATGAATGAATTGCCCTTATTATTGCTTAGAATAGATTTACTAGCTTTGAATTCAACTCATACATTATCAATTCTTTACTATTTATTAAAGTTAAGGTGATAATTTAGTTAACAACTATGTTGATATTTGTTAGTGGAAAAAGCATAATTTTATTTGGTGGTTTTCCCGTAATTTCCTGATTGGAAAAAAACATTACTTTTCCAAAAAAGTTAGCCTCTATTTATTGTTCATTTATGAATAAAAAAATAGAAGTTAACAACACCTTCAGAAAAATTACTTATTAAAAATAGGTTGTTCATTGTGTTTGTTGACAGCTGTGAATTAAATACACAAAGTGCTTATTTATCAGAAGTCTACCTAGTAGATATCCTGTTAATAACCTTAAACAAAAAATTATAAATCAAATTAAAGACAAAAGATTAAAAAGTTATACTACCTATTAACACCCTATCATCATCATCATTTTTTATTTAAATTTTCAAAAAAAACAAATGATGTATTTAATATATGTTGATAAGTGTTTTTATATTGATTTTCTCTTTTTTAGAGTAAGAAGATGGAGAGAAAAATGAGTACCTATAAAAAGGAAGGATTAACAACTCAAACTATGTGTAAATGAGAAGAACTGTTTAGGTTATTAATAATTTCCGTAGCTTTGTCGATATCTTCTTCGTGAACTTGTAATCGAATTCCGCCGATTGCATTAGAATGAAAAGGCAAGACACTTATCATTGTTTCATTCTGAAAAATAAACCGAATAGAATTTTGCTGTAATAAATGACGCAGCACCGTGTATTCACTCGAATAGGTAAAAACAGCTATAGTTTGGTAATGTTCCATTGTTACTAAAGTACTAAATCTTTATAGATTGTTGAAGGCTATTCGTTTAATAAACGTATTTTTAAAATTATAATAATAATTATGCCGAAAAGACATAAACGCAGAAAGAAAAAGAACTTCGAAGGAATGACAAAAAATATCCTAGAAGTCTTAAGAAAAAGCCGAAATGAGGCACTTAACTACAAACAGATTTCAGCAAAATTAGGTCTTGATGACCCAAGCAGTAGAAATCAAATCATTAAAACACTGAAAAATTTACAAGGAAAAGAAACCATTCAAGAAATTGAACGTGGTAAATATATACTAACACCCTCTAAAAATTACCATACAGGTGTTATGGATTTAACAAGTCGTGGCCAAGGTTACGTCATTGTTGAAGGTATGGAAGATGATATTTTTATTAAAAGCAAGCACGTTAATAAAGCCTTACAAGGTGATGTTGTGGAAGTCTATGTTTTTAATAGAAAAAGAAGTGGAAAATTAGAAGGAGAAGTAACTAAAATATTACAACGAAAGCGAAAAGAATTCGTAGGTACCATTACGGTAAGTGATCGTTTTGCTTTTGTGGAATGTACAGGTTACAATATGTATACTGATATTTTTATTCCGAAGAGTCAAATAAATAAAGCTCAAAATGGAGACAAAGTATTAGTAAAAATGGAAGGTTGGGAAGAAAATAGCGATTCTCCTGTAGGTTCAATAATAAAAGTATTAGGAAAACCAGGAGAACACAATACTGAAATTCACGCCATTCTTGCACAATATGGTTTGCCTTATGAGTTTCCGCCGGAAGTAGAAGCATATGCGAATGAATTAGATACTAGTATTCAACCTGATGAAATTAAAAAACGTCGAGATATGAGAGACGTTTTAACCTTTACCATCGATCCAAAAGATGCGAAGGATTTTGATGATGCATTATCTTTTCAAACCTTAGAAAATGGAAATTATGAAATAGGAATTCATATTGCAGATGTTTCTCATTATTTGCAACCTGGAACTGTGTTAGATGATGAAGCTTATGAAAGAGCTACTTCTGTGTATTTAGTAGATAGAGTAGTTCCTATGTTACCTGAAATACTAAGTAATGGTGCTTGTTCACTTAGACCAAATGAAGAAAAATATACATTTTCTGCCGTGTTTGAAATGAATGCTAAAGGAGAAGTACTCGATAAATGGTTTGGAAGAACCGTTACATATAGCGATGCTAGGTTTGCATATGAAGAAGCGCAATACCTTATTGAGAATTCTACAAGTGTTACTATTCCTAAAGACATTTCACTTACAGGAAAACCATATGATGTAGCTAAACCTGTTGCGGAGGCAACCTTAGAATTAGATCGATTAGCAAAGATTCTTAGGAAAAAGAGAATGCATGCCGGTGCTATTTCTTTTGATAAAGTAGAGGTAAAATTTAAATTAGACGATCACAATGAGCCTGAAGGAGTGTACTTTAAAGAAAGTAAGGATGCTAATAAACTCATAGAAGAATTTATGTTATTAGCCAATCGATCGGTAGCCGAATTTATTGGTAAACAAAGTCCTACAAAAACCTATGTCTATCGTGTACATGATGAGCCAGATGATGAAAAAATTGCAGCTTTAGAAAATATAATCAGACGTTTTGGTTATAAAATGGATACTAGAGATAGAAAAACCACGGCGCAATCCATGAATAAATTATTAAAGGATGTCCATGGAAAAAAAGAACAAAACATGATTGATACCCTTGCTATTAGGAGTATGAGCAAGGCAGTATATACTACAAATAATATTGGGCATTACGGACTGGCATTCGATTACTATACCCACTTTACTTCACCCATTAGAAGATATCCAGATGTCATGGTACATCGTTTATTGCAGTATTATTTGGATGGTGGAAAGACAACCAAGCAAGAAGAGTATGAGGATAAATGTCAGCATTCAAGTGAAATGGAACAATTAGCCTCGAGTGCAGAACGTGATAGTATAAAGTATATGCAGGTAAAGTATATGCAAGATCATCAAGAGGAAGAATTTTTAGGCGTTATTTCTGGAGTAACCGAATGGGGAATTTATGTAGAAATAATTGCGAATAAATGTGAAGGAATGGTTCGATTAGGAGATCTAAAAGATGATCATTATACTTTTGATAAGGAAGAGTTTGCTGTAGTAGGTGATCGTACCAAAAATAAGTATACCCTTGGAGATGAAGTATATGTAAAAGTGAAGAATGCCGATTTAGTGAAGAAACATTTGGATTTTACCATGCTGGGGCATAGAGAATAATTTGAATTA
This sequence comes from Bacteroidota bacterium, assembly GCA_022601215.1. Taxonomy (GTDB): domain Bacteria; phylum Bacteroidota; class Bacteroidia; order Flavobacteriales; family Flavobacteriaceae; genus Aureisphaera. The sequence goes on along the minus strand of JAHZIZ010000372.1, from coordinate 11,672 downwards.
TTAATATGAATAGAAAATTTAGTAACGTTAGTATAAGAGCTGTAGTAGTTTTACTCAGTTTAATTTTGAGTATGTCATGCTCAGATGATGACAATGAACAGATGGAAGAAGAGTCTGTTGAAAATGTACTACTTGGAACATGGGCGCCAGTAAACTTTGTCATTATCTGTGAATCAGGAGCGACAGAGACGATTCCATTATCAGAGTGTATACAAAATTCCAGAATAACGATTTCTGCTAATTCCGATGACCAGTTGATGGGAACCTATCAAGATTTTCCGCACATAACTATAAATAACGAATGTGTTGAACAAGGAGAAATTTCTGGAACTTGGGAATTAAACGAGAATATCATCACTTTTACCGTTAATACCGTAAGCATGCATGAGATTATAAACTTATCGGAAAATGGATTTATGATAAGAAATATTAATAGTAATCCATATCAATTTACCCCTTGCAGTGAAGATGATACTGGTTTTGAATATATAGAGTTTACTAAAATTCAATAAATTAATTAGTTTACTGTAACATTCTCAAAAAACATTCATCTTTAGTACAATCAATATAAAAACGATTTGATATGAAAACTATAATTACTTTCTGTTTGGCCCTACTTTCATTTTCTGCTTATTCGCAACGTGAAGTGGTAAAAGATGTTGGAGACTTCCATGAAATTAAAGTATATGATCTGATGGAGGTGAATCTTATTCAGAGTTCTGAAAATAAGGTGGTGATCAAAGGAGAACATACGGGCGATGTAGATATCACCAATAAGAATGGTATCTTAAAGTTACGAATGAATGTGGAAACTAGTTTTCAAGGAGAGGACACTTTTATTGAAGTATATTTTAAAAATATTGCCACTATCGATGCGAATGAAGGAGCTTATATTGTAGCTAGTGAAATGATTGAGCAAGAAGAGATTGAATTAAAATCTCAAGAAGGAGCTCGAATAAAAGTAGGTTTGCAAGTAGATTTTACTGGTGTAAAAGCAGTAACTGGTGGTATAGTTCAGGCCTCAGGTTTATCACAATCTCAGGAAATAAAATTGAATTCTGGTGGTGTTTTCGAAGGAAGAGAATTAATGACACAGAGAACGAAAGTTGGTATTACGGCTGCGGGTGAGGCTGATATAAATGCAAGTGATCTCGCAGATATTCGTGTTACGGCGGGTGGAGATGTGTATGTGTATGGAAATCCAAAAGAAATAAGAGATAAGAAATTGGCTGGTGGTCGCATTATTATTAAAGACTAGTCGTATTTTCAATTCCTTGATAAACCCTCAAACAAGCCAAAAGTAATTTGTACTTTTACGGTAATGTTTGAGGGTTTACCATATGCAGCTTTTTATGGATTCGTGCTTGCTTTTGCAGTAGGCCCTGTTTTCTTTACCCTTATTGAAACTAGTATTACCAAAGGATTCCGCGCAGGAATCTTTTTCGATTTAGGGGCAATGTTTGCTGACATCGTTTTTATTGTTATTGCTTATTTTAGTACTAGTAAAATTTTGGAACGTGTTAAAGATGATCCAGGATTACTCATTTTTGGAGGGGCTATTTTAATTGCGTATGGTATTATTTCTTACATACGGACGGCGAAATCTTTCATTAAAATTGTTAGGGAACACTACGCAGTAAATGTAAAGAAGAATTTGGGTGGGTTATTTCTGAAAGGTTTTCTACTCAATTTTGTAAACTTTGGAGTATTAGCTGGATGGATAGGGACGATTATTATGGCAAATGCATTGACCACTTCAGAAAATGGTGTCTTCCTTTTTTTAGCCACGGTACTAGTGACTTTTTTCCTAACCGATGTGGCTAAAATTGCTTTGGCTAAAAAATTAAAAAGTAAAATGACCCCTAGGTTTATCTTCAAAACCAAGAAGTGGGTGAGTATTTTAATAACGGCTTTCGGAGTTTTTCTTTTACTGGAAGGTGTTTTTCCAAAGCAAGTTCAAAAGGGCTTGGATAGAATACCTAAAACAAAACTGCCTATACCAGATATTTCAGAATAAAAAAACCAGCCTGTAAAAGACTGGTTTTTGTTGAGGCGTCTAGCGGATTCGAACCGCTGTACAAGCTTTTGCAGAGCTCTGCCTAGCCACTCGGCCAAGACGCCATTAAATTGAAGGCAAATATAAAAAGATTCGATTTAATAATCCTAGGGAAAATGCAATTACCTCTCAGATTCCATTGTAACACTTACTTCTTCTACATCACCACCAATAGGGGGGTTGAGTTTTGAAATAGTAACTTCTGCTTGATTAACCAAGGAGATTTCTTCAAAAATTCTATCAATAATGCGTTGACCTACCTGTTCTAGTAGCTTAGAGCGAACACCCATTTCAGTTTTCACTATGTGTTGAAGGTGTACATAGTCTACGGTGTCATGTAAGTTATCGGTTTGAGCAGCTTTAGATAAATCCGCCTGTACAGTAAGATTTACTAAATAATCACTTCCTATTTTTTCTTCTTCGATTAAACAACCGTGATTGGTAAATATTCTAATATTTTTAAGCGTAATGGTGCTCATATCTTCTTTTTGTAAATATAAAAATAATTCCCCTTTGAAGGGGCTTACGAGGATGTTTTCCCTGTTCTTTTGTAAAGTTAATTGGTTAACTTTGTAGCTTTATCAGCTACTATGTCAGAAGAAACTAAATCGCTCAATTTTATTGAGCACCTTATAGAAAACGACCTTAAAAAAGGAATGGATCCTAAACACCTACGTTTTCGTTTTCCACCAGAACCAAATGGATATTTGCACATTGGGCACACCAAAGCAATAGGAATTAGTTTTGGGTTAGGGGAACGATACAATGCCCCAGTAAACCTTAGGTTTGATGACACCAATCCCGCTAAAGAAGAGCAGGAGTATGTAGATGCTATAAAGAGAGACATTACTTGGTTGGGATATGATTGGGCGAACGAATGCTACTCATCAGATTATTTTCAACAGCTATATGATTGGGCGGTATTATTGATTAAAGATGGAAAAGCTTATGTAGATTCTCAAAGCAGTGAGGCTATGGCAGAACAAAAAGGAACCCCTACTCAAGTAGGAACGAATAGCCCTTTTAGAACTAGAAGTATTGCAGAAAATTTGGATTTGTTTGAACGTATGAAAGCGGGAGAATTTGAAGAAGGAGCACACGTTTTGCGAGCGAAAATTGATATGGAGGATCCCAATATGTTGATGAGAGACCCCTTGATGTATAGAATTTTAAAAAAACATCACCATCGTACGGGTGACACTTGGTGTATATACCCAATGTATGATTGGACGCATGGTGAAAGTGATTACATAGAACAAATTTCGCACTCGCTTTGTTCCTTGGAATTTAAACCGCATCGTAAATTATATGATTGGTTTAAGAATCAAGTACACCCTTTTAGTAAAGAAGAGTTTCCAAGACTTCCAAGTCAGACGGAATTTGCGCGACTAAACTTAAGCTATACCATTATGAGTAAGCGAAAGTTATTGCAATTAGTTGAGGAAGGTGTGGTTGGAGGTTGGGATGATCCTCGTATGCCCACAATTTCAGGATTGCGAAGAAGGGGATATACTCCGGAATCGATTAAAAAGTTTGTTGAAACAGCAGGAGTTGCGAAGCGTGAAAATGTAATAGATGTGTCGCTTTTAGAGTTTTGCATTCGAGAAGATCTCAATAAAAAGGCCAATAGAGTGATGGCGGTACTAGACCCGGTTAAGTTGGTTGTAACGAATTATCCAATAGGAAAAGAAGAATTTTTTGATGCCGAGAATAATCCGGAAGATATCAAGGCTGGTAGTCATCAAGTTCCTTTTTCAAGAGAGCTTTATATAGAAAAAGATGATTTTAAGGAAGAAGCAGGAAACAAGTTTTTTCGTCTAACGCTGGGTGGAGAAGTACGTTTAAAGAACGGATATATTATAAAGGCAGAAGAGGTGATAAAGGATGGGTCTGGAAATATTACAGAGATTCGTTGCACCTATGATCCTGAGAGTTTAAGTGGAAGCGGTACTGAAGCAAGTTTGCGCAAGGTAAAGGGAACGCTGCACTGGGTATCTATTGCACATGCTGTTGAAGCCGAGGTGCGTGTGTATGATCGTTTGTTTAACGATGAGGCGCCAGACAGCCACAAGGACAAGACATTTATGGATTTTGTTAACGCAGAGTCACTAGCGATTTCTAAAGGCTTTGTGGAGCCTTATTTAGCTTCTGCTATTCCTGGAGATCATTTACAGTTTCAACGTTTAGGATATTTTTATGTGGATGATGATAGTACTTCAGAGCAGCTGGTATTTAACAAAACTGTTGGACTTCGTGATTCATGGGCTAAAAAGAAGCCTAAGCCAGAGCTAAGCCAGCAGCCTAAGCAAGGAACTCCAAAGTCGGTGTTGAGCGAAATAAATCGGGCGGGTAAAAAATTGGCCAATCTACCAAATGAAAAGCGTGAGGTTATGATCGCAAAAATTCAAGAATGGGCAAAAGAACTTACCGAAGATGAAGTAAAAGGCTTTTTTAATACGGCCGCTAAAAAAATAGGAACACGCCTCGCTGGGTTAGAAAGTTTACACTCTTATGTGTTGCACCATAACAAAACCTATAGGGATGTTGAAGGTGCTGACGAATTTGTAGAAAAGGCCAAGGCAGATATAAATGAATTGTTACAGACATCTGCAAGTCGATTTTAGTATGAGATATCAGTAATAAAAAAGCCCAAAGTAACTTACTTTGGGCTTTTTGTTGTCTGTATAAATTAGTTTATTCTAATTGTTCCATTACATCAGCGGGGATGTTTAAGGAAGTTTCAAAACCAGGTAAAAACATTTCCATAGTAGGTTTGTTTTTTGTTTTTTCAGCTTCAATAAAAACCCATTGCTCCTGATCCTCTAGATAAAACCCAAGAAGATAACTAGTGGACTTTATCTTGGTTTCTCCTAGGGTCATAATATTAGTGTTTTGAACATAGCATCTATATTCTCCTTGTTCTTTTACCACATCAGAAGCATAATCTGCAGTTGAACTTATGAAAGAAACACCTTGTTCTTTTGCCATTTTTAGTGCCGCTTCTACTTGGGGAAGAAAGACATCTTTACCTCCCATTTTTTCAATAATTGCGGGATGCGTATAATCTAATATTTTTGCAAAGTCACCATCTACCATTGCTTGTGCAGTGGTTTTAGCATCTTTTAAGGCTTTTACCTGTAATTCTCCTAAGCTTTGAGCAATTAAATTACAAGTGGTAAAGCCGATTAGCAGGAAAAGGGTGAATGCTTTTTTAAACACCATCATTATTAGATTTTTTGTTCGTAATTCCTTTTGCCGCATTCGTTTTTTTCATTTCTTCACCTATTTGGTTACTAGCTACAAAAGAGGCAATCATATCGTTTAACATATTACTTCCAGCTTGAGGAGAATTTGGTAATAGGATTAAATTGGTGTTGGTTTCCTCTCCAATTGACTGAAGGGTGTCGTAATGCTGTGTTACTACAATAAGAGCAGAAGCTTCTTGGGAGTTGATCCCTACATTGTTTAAGACATCTACACTTTCCTCTAAACCGCGCGCAATTTCACGTCGTTGATCTGCAATACCTTGACCTTGTAATCGCTTACTTTCTGCTTCAGCCCTTGCCTTCGCAACAATCTTAATACGTTCTGCTTCTGCTTCGTATTCTGCTGCTACTTTTTCACGTTCGGCAGCGTTAATACGATTCATTGCTTCTTTTACCTGCATATCTGGATCAATATCTGTTACCAAGGTTTTAATAATATCATAACCATAATTAACCATGGCCTCATTCAATTCTTCTTTTACCGCAATAGCAATGTCGTCTTTGCGTTCAAATACATCATCTAATTTCATTTTAGGTACCTCGGCACGAACCACATCAAATACATAGGAAGTTATTTGGTCGTGTGGATTCTCTAGTTTATAGAAAGCATCGTATACCTTTTCTTTGATTACCTGAAATTGTACAGATATTTTAAGACGAACAAATACATCATCTTTTGTTTTGGTTTCTACCAACACATCTAACTGTTGTATTTTAAGATTAATACGTCCCGCAATTCGGTCAATTACAGGGATTTTAAATTGTAGTCCGGAGTTACGTATACTTTGAAACTTTCCAAAGCGTTCTATTACCGCGGCGGTTTGTTGTTTCACAATAAATATAAACATCAGTAAAATGAAAAAGCCGAAAACCAGGATCGGTATTATTAAAAAATTGCCCATAGAAATTAATTTGTTTGATTAGAATTTTGAAGGTACAAAAATAAACATACTTTTGCCCCTTCCTTAAATTGCTATATATGAGTCTAAAAAACCTATTATTTGTTACTTTTTCCCTTGTTTTTATTCAATTTTCACAAGCACAGGGTAACTTTGATCATAACAACCACATTGGTATTCAAGGAGGGCTTACCTTTTTTGATATCGACACAGAAAATTTTATAACAGAGCAGGGTTCTGGGTATATGTTGGGCTTTACAACTCGGGGAGCTTTTTACAATGATTTTGATTTGATTTATGGAATTAACTTTATCCAAAATGAAATTGGAATTGCGGGGAAAGATTTGAACGATACCCAACAAGGATTCTTTGAACAATCTATAGATTATACCATTCAATCTGCGCAGATTAGTTTACTACTTAGCTATAACATTGTATATCCAAACTTGAGTATTGAGGTGGGGCCAATGCTTAATGTGAATGGAAAAATGAAACTAAAACAAGACACCTTTAATGAGTTTATATTAGATGGTTATACAGATTTGAAAGCAGAGGATATTCAAAACGTATCTCGAGTACATTTTTATGGTATGGGAGGATTGACCGCTGGCTTTGAAAATTTTCGTTTAAGCGCTCAGTACCAATATGGTGTCACGAATTTGTTTGGACGCTTAAATGATAGCGAAGATATTAATCAACCAGAAACTAAGTTTCAAGGAAATCCGCACACCATTATCGGGATGGTAATTTTATACCTTTAGGCGATAAAGGCAATAGCATTTTTAACTCTCGAGATGCTCTCTTCTTTCCCCAAAACGGAGGCAATTTCAAAAACATCTGGACCTTTCATCGCGCCAACTAATGCTAATCGTAATGGCATCATTACTTTGCCAAACCCCATTTCCTGAGAAGTAATCCATCCTTTTATAGCTTCTGAAAGAACTGTTGTTGAGAAATCTTCAGCAGCACTCATAAGAGAAACAACCTCTTGAAGTATTGCAGGAGTGTCTTCTTTAAAAGCCTTTTTGGCTGCTTTTTCGTCATAGCTGCTTGGGGTTTCAAAAAAGAAACTAGCTTGTTCCCAAAGGTCTTCAATAAACACGGCACGCTCTTTTACTAGAGCAACTATTTTATCAAGATCTAGGGTAGTTGAAACTCCCTTGTTTTGAAGAGTTTCTGAAAATTGAAGAACTAATTGGCGTTCATCAACTTGCTGAAAGTACTGTTGCTGAAACCATTTTGTTTTTTCCGGATCAAATTTGGCCCCGGCCTTATTTACGCGATCTAAACTGAAGTCGGCTACTAATTCTTTCAGTGAAAATAACTCCTGTTCAGTTCCAGGGTTCCATCCTAGGAAGGCAAGCATATTGATTACCGCTTCGGGCAAATATCCGTCTTCTCGGTATCCAGCAAGTCCTTTTCCTTCTTCAGGATTCCATTGTAATGGAAATACTGGGAACCCTCCTGCTTCACCATCTCGTTTGCTCAACTTCCCTTTTCCATTAGGTTTTAGGATTAATGATAAATGAGCAAATTTGGGGGCTTGCCAACCAAATGCATTGTATAAAAGTTGATGTAAGGCCAATGATGGCAGCCATTCCTCACCGCGAATTACATGAGTGATTTCCATCAAGTGGTCGTCAACGATATTTGCTAGGTGATACGTAGGCATTCCGTCACTCTTAAACAGTACTTTGTCATCTAGGACATTCGTGTCGATAGAAATGTCTCCACGTATTATATCTTTTAATCTTAACGTTTCATTTTGAGGAGATTTAAATCGAATGACATAAGGCGTACCGTTACTTATTTTAGTGTTTACCTCTTCTTTAGAAAGAGATAATGAATTATTCATTTGCTCGCGGTTATGCCAGTTGTATATAAAGGTTTCCTTTTTTGCTTCGTAGGCTGCGCGTTGTTCCGAAAGAGCTTCTGGTGTGTCAAAGGCGTAATATGCATTGCCACTTGCGATTAATTGATCTGCATATTGTCTGTACAAATGTTTTCGTTCACTTTGTCTGTACGGACCATATGCACCTTCCTTTTCGGGACCTTCATCATATGGAATATTGAGCCAGTCAAGGGATTCTTTTATATAATCTTCGGCTCCAGAGACATATCGAGTTTGATCGGTATCCTCAATGCGCAACACGAAATCACCTCCGTGTTTTTTAGCAAATAAATAGTTGAATAATGCCGTACGAACCCCACCAATGTGAAGTGGTCCAGTAGGACTAGGAGCAAAGCGAACACGTACTTTTTGAGCCATCAATAGTAGATTAAAATTGAAAGCAGCAAAGATACAATACTAAGGTTTCATTTCCGAAGGAATACGCTTATTCATAATAGCAAACCAAAGCGGTGGAATAAGGCTTAATACCATAGATGTAGGATAGCCATAAGGCATTTGTGGACTCACGTCATGATAATCTAATAGTTGATATTTTTTATGAGATTTGTAATGGTGGTCGCTATGACGAGTAAGTTCATATAACATCATCCGGCCTAAAATGTGATTAGAATTCCAAGAATGTATTTCCGAAACACGCTCGTATCGACCGCTTTCTTTTTTATTTCTTAGTAAACCATAATGTTCAATATAATTTATTGTTTCAAGCAGTAGGGCTCCTGTAATGGCTATAGTTATCGAAATCCAAAGCGTATTTAGCCCAAGAACGAAAAAGACAGCACTGAGATACCCCAGTTGAATTAGGCTGTACCAAAACATGTCGTTCTTCACACTTAAAAAGGAAAATCCATTGCGCTTCAATAAGTCTTTTTGAATCTTCCATGCATTTAGGTATTGCCTTATCATGGACGTAAACCAAAAGGAGTAAACAGTTTGATTGTATCGAGCACTGGCAGGATCTTCGGGAGTTGCAGCATGTAAATGATGGCCGTAGTTGTGTTCAATATAAAAGTGCATATAAAGAGAAGGAAGGAGTAAAAGCTTTCCAAGGTTTTTTTCCCACTGTAATGGTCTATGTCCCAATTCGTGAGCAACATTAATTCCATTGGAGCCTACAACAATTCCAACAGAAAATAGCAATCCTATTAATTCATATGTTTCATAAAGAGCCCAAGTAGTACTCCACAAAAACCACCCAACAATTCCAAAGACTAGAGGAAGGTTGAGGTATAATAATAGATTGAAAAAGGAATTTTTCGATTTGGAAATAATTTCTGCTTCCGTTAAATTTTTAGTTTGAATTGGAAGTAGAGTCTCTATAATGGGAATGAGTAAGAAAGCAAAAACAGGAGTGAAAAATGACCAATACTCTCTAAGTAATAGACCGATTATGGCTGCCACGGGGATGGAAAATGCTGTTAAATATTTTAAATCTTTCATTTTAAATTCAACGTTTTAATTAGAGGTTAAATCAATATAGAGAGGTAAAGGGCTCTGTTATTTTGTTAAATTTTACGACGTATTTCATAAATAGAATTATTGGAGCAATTTTTGTGCTATTTTAGAAGTTCTGTTTTATCAGGAAACTATGTATGAGTACTTTTAGTATCATTCAGCAAAAGCTGGAACAATTTATAAAAAAATACTACACCAATGAGTTGATTAAGGGCGTCATTCTCTTTTTTGCTATTGGGCTTCTTTGGTTTTTGATCACTTTATTAGTGGAGCATTTTTTGTGGCTAGAACCGGCAGGAAGGGCTGTTTTATTCTGGGCTTTTGTATTAGTAGAGCTAGGTCTTTTTGCAAGATTTATTGCATTTCCTTTAGCTAAATTATTTAAGTTTCAACAAGGAATTGGTTATGAAGAGGCTTCCAAAATTATTGGGAGTCATTTTCCAGAGGTAAATGACAAGTTGCTGAATGTCATTCAGCTAAATAGAAACCAACGAGAGAGTGAGTTATTAGCTGCAAGTATAGATCAAAAGGCAGGAGAGCTCCAACCTATTCCTTTTAGAAGTGCAGTTAATTTTAAAACTAATGCGAAATATTTAAAGTATGCAGCAATTCCAATAATTGTTTTTGTGTTGGTAAGTTTGTTCTGGGATAAAGATTTATTTTCAAACAGTTATGAGCGGGTAGTAAACTATGACACCGCTTTTGAGGCACCAGCTCCATTCTCTTTTATTGTAACAAACGAATCGCTTACTGCAATTGAAAACAAGAACTTCACCATAAAAGTAAAAACTGAAGGAGCTGCAATTCCGGAGAATGCGACGATAAGTTTTAACAAGGAAACGTATTATCTAGAGCAAGTGTCTCCAGGGAATTTCGAATATACATTTACACAACCCAGTGAGGCTTTTTCTTTTAGATTGGCTGCCAATGATGTGGCATCTCAAGACTATGAGCTTGAAGTAATTAAAACTCCGTCTTTGCTTGGATTTGAAATGCTTCTTGATTATCCTGGATATACAGGTAGAAGGGATGAGGTTTTAAAGAGTTCTGGTAGTGCAACAATACCTGAAGGGACAAAGGTAGGTTGGAAAGTAGCAACAAAAAACACTGACCGCGTTCATTTAAAAACTAGAGATACCTCGTATTCTTTTACTGCTGATGGTGCACAGTTTGATTTTACAAAAGGGATTTACAGAAAATTGGATTATGCTATAACCACATCCAATGAAGCACTAAAGGAGTATGAAAATTTATCATTCACACTTGGGGTTATTAGGGACGAATATCCTGAAATTTCCGTAACAACCAGAAAGGACTCTACAGATAATAGTGTTAGTTATTTCTTGGGCCAGGTGTCTGATGATTATGGGTTGACAAAACTTCAGTTGGTGTATTACCCAAGAGGAGAAGAAAGTAATAAAAAGTTGATGCCATTAACTATTGGGACATCAGTAGTAGATCAGTTTGTATTTACATTTCCAGGTCAATTAGTTTTAGACGAAGGGGTGTCTTATGAATATTATTTTGAAGTATTTGATAATGACGTAATTCATAATTATAAGTCGGCTAAGAGTGGGTTTTATAGTTTTAGAAAATTGACAGAGGATGAACTAGAGAATGAACAATTGGAACGTCAAGAAAAGAATATAGATAATCTTTCTAAGTCGTTGAAGGACTTAAAAAAACAAGAAAAGAAATTAGAAGAATTGAATACCCTTCAGAAGGAAAAAGAGGAGCTTAACTGGAATGATAAGAAGAAGTTAGAGGACTTTCTAAAAAGACAGAAGCAACAGGAGCAAATGATGAAGAATTTCTCAAAAGAAATGAAGGATAATTTAGAGAAGTTTCAACCGGAAAATGAAGAAGAGGACCCTTTTAAAGAGCAACTACAGGAACGCTTAGAGGAGAATGAACAGCGACTTGAAGAAAATGAAGAGTTGTTGAAAGAGTTGGAGCGCTTGCAAGAGAAAATAGATAAAGAAGAGCTAAGAGAAAAGCTAGAGAAACTCGCCAAAGAAAATAAGAATCAAGAAAAGAACTTGGAACAGTTAGTTGAACTTACTAAGCGGTATTATGTTAATAAGAAG
>JAHZIZ010000045.1 GCA_022601215.1 Bacteroidota bacterium | reverse complement strand
TGTAATATTCAGTTTTCGAGCAAAACGGTTCAATAACTTTTCTTCTGCATCATTAAGAGCACCATCTACTGCTGCAATGCTAGCAATAGAAGCAAAGTGCCCCAAGTTTCTCTTGTGTTCTCCGCTTTCAAATAAATCTGTAAATGACATAGTTAAATTTTAGACTGCAAATATAAAATTTGTAAATCTTTTTATGGTGAATCCTTCGGAAAAAAATACTAAACTTTTCATACATTTATATCACCCCTAAAACGATGACTTACAAACGTTTTTCTTAAAACTTCAATTAAGAATTATTTATGAAAAAAACACTTCAAATTGGTAATGGACTTGCTCTTGGGAGTACAATATTTATCAACTACTTATCCAATACAGGATCAATGAACGGTGAAACCATTGGATCTATTTCTGGGACATTAAGATCGCTATTTACTCCTGCGGGATATGCATTTGCGATCTGGGGTCTGATTTATCTATTGTTATTGGGGTTCGTGATCTATCAAGGAAGAGGCTTGTTTCGAAACAATATTAATACTGACTTTGTACAAAAGATAGGACCGTGGTTCATACTATCTTGTCTGGCAAATTGTGCTTGGATCTTCACTTGGATGTACGGGTATACTGGGCTTTCTATCATCGCTATGTTTCTTATTCTCATATCTTTACTAAAGATCATTCTCAAAAACAACATGGAACTTTGGGATGCCCCCATTCCTACAATCTTATTTTTATGGTGGCCTTTTGTTATCTATGCCGGTTGGATTACTGTGGCCAGTGTCGCCAATGTCGCCGCCTATTTGGTAAAAATTAACTGGAGTGGTTGGGGCTTAGATCCAGAAATATGGACGCTATTTATGATTGGAATTGCTACATCTATCAATTTATTGGTTACTTGGAAGAGAAATATGAGGGAGTTTGCTTTAGTTGGAGCATGGGCTCTAATCGCAATTGCTTATGCAAACTGGGATACTGGTAATCACGTTAAATTAGCTTCTTTAACTGCCGCAATCGTGTTAATTGTTAGTTCGATAGTACATGGTATTAAGAATTATAAAACAAACCCTTTTACTAAAACTCTAGCCTATTTTAGAAATGATTAATGTACATCAGAAAGAAAAGTTCAATCTCCCTGAAAGCCCTATCTATTTAAATGGTGCTTATATGAGCCCACAACTTAAAAGTGTGGAAGCCATAGGGATAGAAAACTTAAAAAGAAAGTCGCAACCCTTTACCATTTATCCCGAAGATTTTTTTGCTGAAAAAAAAGTGCTTAGAAAACGATTTGCTCAATTAATACACGCACACGATCCAAATTCCATTGCCATCATTCCATCTGTTTCATACGGAGTAGCGACCGCTCTTAAAAACATTCCCTTTTCTAAAGGCGACGAAATTGTGGTCTTAGAAGAACAGTTCCCTAGTAATTACTATGCTTGGAAAGAACTTGAATCCAACAAAGGGGTTCGATTAAAAACCGTAATTGCTCCGTCCATTGCGGAGGGCCGTGGCGACCAATGGAATGAACGAATTCTCGCGGCTGTTAATGAACGTACTAAGGTTGTGGCACTCCCGCATGTTCATTGGACGGATGGCACCTTATTTGACTTGGTGTCTATTCGAAAACGGGCTTCAGAGGTAGGTGCCTACCTCATCATAGATGGGACCCAAAGCATCGGTGCATTACCTTTTTCAATTGAAGAAATACAACCAGACGCTGTTATTTGTGGCGGATACAAATGGCTACTAGGACCATATTCCCTTGGGGTTGCATACTTTGGCGAACGATTTGATCACGGAACTCCGATAGAAAACAATTGGATGAATCATCAAGGCAGTGAAAACTTTAGAAATCTTGTGAGATATAACGAAAATTTCAAACCTAAGTCGCTTCGATATGATGTAGGAGAAAGTAGCAACTTTATCCTAACCCCTATGCTTTCAGAAGCCATCAGACAACTCCTTATTTGGACCCCGAACGGCATACAAGGCTATTGCTCTTCTATTACAAAAGAAGCCGTTACAAAGTTAAAAAACTTGGGGTGTTTTATAGAAGATGATGACGCCAGAGCACATCACTTGCTGGGCGTTCATTTACCAAGAACCATGGACCTGACCAAGATTCAAAAAAAAATACATGAAGCAGGCATATTTGTATCCTATCGCGGAAATGCCATAAGAATCTCTAGTCATGTTTATAATACTGAGCAAGAGATAGAAAAATTAGTTTCTTGTTTTATATAACTATCTGCCTAACTATCTTTGCTGGGCTATGAGCAAAACGTTAGTACGTTCCTTATTTGAACAGTCTTCGAAAACTCGAAAACTAGGAGAAGCTATATCCCAACCTCAAAGCAGCACTACAGTTTCTGGCCTTGTAGGGTCTTCTCTTTCTTTAGTTATTGCAGAGATTTTTAAAACAACTCAGCTTCCATTTTTATGTATTTTAAATGATAAAGAAGAAGCCGCATATCATCTCAACGACCTCGAAGACTTATTAGGAGATCAAAACGTACTTTTTTATCCAGGGAGTTATCGAAGACCTTATCAAATTGAAGAGACCGATAATGCCAATGTTCTTCTGCGTTCTGAGGTTTTAAATCGAATCAATTCAAGAAAGAAACCCGCTTTGATTGTCACTTATCCGGAAGCTTTATTCGAAAAAGTAGTCACTAGGAAGGAACTCGAAAGAAACACCTTAAAACTTTCGGTCAATGATGAAATCTCTATTGATTTTGTCAATGAGGTATTGTTTGAATACAAATTTAAGCGCACCGACTTTGTAACGGAACCTGGGGAATTTTCAGTTCGAGGAGGAATTTTGGATGTGTTCAGTTTTAGCAATGACGAACCTTACAGAATAGAATTCTTTGGTGATGAGGTTGACAGTATTAGAACTTTCGATGTAGAAACCCAACTTTCTCAAGATCAGTTAAAAAAGATTTCTATTATCCCAAATGTGGAAAACAAGATGATGGACGAGAAGAGGGAGAGTTTTCTGCGGTACATCGCTTCCAAAACTGTGATTTTATTAAAAAATGAAGAGCTTTTAAGCGACAGTATTAAGAAGCTCTTTACGAAAGCTACTGAGGCCTTTTCTCAAACCAGTGGTGAAGTAACCATAAGTCAACCTGAAGAATTATTCTGCACTGCAACCTTACTTAAAGAGCAATTAGCAACATTTACCTCTGTCACACTTAGCAATAAAAAAGAATTATCGGAACATAGCAATATTACATTTAATATAATTCCACAACCTTCATTCAATAAACAATTTCATTTATTGATAGATGATCTAAATAACAATACAGACAAGGGGTATAGCAATTATATTTTTTGTAGTAGCGAAGCGCAAGCCAAGCGATTCCATGATATTTTCGAAGATGCCGAGCAAAAGGTGACACAATATGAAACTGTTGTCTTTCCTTTATATCAAGGGTTTATTGATCATGATCAGAAGCATACTTGCTATACAGATCACCAAATCTTTGAACGTTATCATAAGTTTCAGTTAAAGAATGGCTATGCAAAGAAGCAGGCCATTACTTTAAAGGAATTAACCAATTTAGA
The DNA here is from genome assembly GCA_022601215.1 of Bacteroidota bacterium. Classification (GTDB taxonomy): domain Bacteria; phylum Bacteroidota; class Bacteroidia; order Flavobacteriales; family Flavobacteriaceae; genus Aureisphaera. Next base: position 11,025 of record JAHZIZ010000045.1, on the reverse strand, counting down.
GGTAGGTGATTATGTTACGCATATCGACCATGGAATTGGAAGATTTGGGGGCCTTCAAAAAATAGATGTGGAAGGAAAACAGCAAGAGGCCATTAAACTTATTTATGGCGAACGAGATATTCTATACCTTAGCATTCATTCTCTTCATAAAATATCAAAATACAACGGTAAAGACGGTACTACTCCAAAAATATATAAGTTAGGGAGCGCAGCTTGGAAAAAACTCAAACAAAAAACCAAGACTCGAGTTAAGCAAATCGCCTTTAATCTTATCGAGCTTTACGCTAAAAGACGTTTGCAAAAAGGGTTTCAATTCGCTCCGGATAGTTACCTGCAACACGAATTAGAATCTTCCTTTATTTATGAAGACACTCCAGATCAAATCTCCTCTACGGCTGATGTAAAAGCTGATATGGAGAATGAGCGACCTATGGACCGATTGGTGTGTGGTGATGTTGGTTTCGGCAAAACAGAAGTCGCCATACGAGCCGCTTTCAAAGCGGTAGACAATGGCAAACAAGTAGCCGTTTTGGTGCCTACAACTATTTTGGCTTTCCAACATTTTAAAACCTTTACGGAACGTCTTAAAGAAATGCCTGTAAATGTTGATTATCTCAATCGATTCAGAAGTGCAAAGCAACGAAGAAATGTATTGGAAAGCCTAGAAAATGGGACCCTAGATATTGTAATTGGGACCCATCAATTAGTTAGTAAGTCTGTACAATTTAAAGACTTAGGATTGCTGATAATAGATGAAGAACAGAAGTTTGGTGTAGCAGTAAAGGATAAACTCAAAACCATTAAAGAAAACGTCGACACCTTGACACTTACAGCAACTCCCATTCCTCGTACATTGCAATTTAGTCTAATGGCTGCTCGGGATCTGAGTGTCATCACAACACCCCCACCAAATCGCTATCCTGTAGAAACTCATGTTATTCGTTTTGGTGAAGAGACCATTAGAGATGCTGTACGTTATGAGATTTCTCGTGGAGGACAGGTCTATTTTGTACACAACCGAATTGAAAATATTAAAGAAGTAGCTGGTATGATTCAACGACTCGTCCCTGACGCAAAAATTGGCATTGGCCATGGGCAAATGGAAGGGAAAAAATTGGAACAACTTATGCTCGGCTTTATGAGTAATGAATTCGACGTCTTGGTTTCAACTACCATTATTGAAAGTGGTTTAGATGTTCCAAATGCAAATACTATTTTCATTAATAATGCAAATAACTTTGGACTGAGTGATCTGCATCAAATGAGAGGGCGAGTAGGACGAAGTAATAAAAAAGCTTTTTGTTATTTTATTACCCCGCCTTATTCTGCGATGACAGATGACGCTAGAAAACGTATTACGGCATTAGAACAATTTACAGAACTCGGAAGTGGCTTCAACATTGCTATGAAGGATCTCGAGATTCGCGGGGCAGGAGATTTACTTGGAGGAGAACAGAGTGGGTTTATAAATGAAATTGGTTTTGAAACCTATCAAAAAATATTGGCTGAAGCCATTGAAGAACTCAAAGAAAAAGAATTTAAAGATCTCTATGCAGGAACAGAACTAGAACCTAAAGTTTTTCTTAAAGAAACTACCATAGATACTGATTTTGAACTACTCTTCCCAGATGATTATGTAAATAGCATTACGGAAAGACTGAGTCTCTACAACAAATTAAGTGCGATAAAAACAGAAGCGGAGTTGGAAATTTTCGAAAAGGATTTGATCGATCGATTTGGAGCACTCCCAGTACAAGTTCATGCTCTTTTAGATAGTGTTCGCATAAAATGGATGGCACTAAGTATGGGTCTAGAACGCGTTATTATGAAGAAAAATCGCTTTGTAGGTTACTTTATAAGTGACCAACAAAGTAGCTTCTATCAAAGTGAAGCATTTAGCAAGGTACTACAATTTGTACAACAGCACCCCGAGCGTGTTAAGATGAAAGAGAAACAAACTCGCAACGGACTTCGTTTACTACTTACTATGGAACAAATAAGCTCAGTAGCCAAGGCACTCGAGCAATTGAGAGCATTTTCGTATTAAAGTGTTGGCATCATTTTTGACTTTTGTTATGTATATTTACCCAGCTATGGCAAAAAAACTATTCTTACTCCTATTATTAGCGCCTTTCTTAACATTGGCTCAACATACCCTAACAGGAAATTTTACTCCCAAAGAAGCCTTTAATTGGGCCATATTGTATGAAATTCAAGGAACTAAGGTTCAATATGCAAAAGATGGCAGAATTACAGATGGAGTATACACCATCCCGCTTGATTCTACAGTATCTAAAGGTATGTACAGAATTGTATATGGCCTCCCGCAGGAATTGAAGAATTTTGATTTTATGTATAACGGACAAGAAGATGTGAAATTTACTTTTTCAGAAGAGAAAGGAATTAGTTTTACGCATTCTGTGGAAAATAAAAAATGGCAAGGCTATCAATCCGAAATGCTGAAGATACAGGCTAAAATCGACACCGTTTTAAAAGGGAATGCCGAAGGTCATGAAAAAATTGCGCCTCTATTAGAGTGGCAAAAGGAAACACAAATATCCTATGAACGAGCAACCGATTCTCTTATGATTGGTTCGTTTATTAGTGCTTCAAAACCCTACATCCCTGCTTCTTTTAAGGACAAGGCAGCTTATATCACTGGACAAAGAAATAATTATTTCACCCATGTTGATGTGACTGATAGTACCCTTCAAAATTCTACCTTCATTTTACAAAAAACATTAGGATTCATTAAGAAGAAAGAAGACACCGATATAGTGGCGTCCTTTTTAAAACCAGCTCCTCTAACATATCAAAGATTCATCTTACTACAAGCATGGGAGACGGCGGTGAGCAACGAGCAATCGGCCTTGGCCAACTACCTGTCGCAACATCATCTAACACCACTCGCCAAAACTCTCGAAGATCAGGCATTGGTAGATCGATTATCGCTCTATGAAAATCTTTCTCTAGGAGCAAAAGCTCCAGATTTTACTTGGGAATATCAAGAGAATGAAAAACTAATAGTGCAAACATTACATGAGTATAATGCGGCAAATTATTATGTTGTTGTTTTCTGGAGCAGTAGTTGTTCGCACTGTCTCGGGGAATTACCGAAACTTCAAAAGTTTATTAATCACCTTCCTAAGGATGAATATAAGGTAATCGCTATTGGCTTAGAAGACAATAAATACGAGTGGAAAAATGAGACCTATCGTTACCCAGAATTTCAGCATGTCTTAGGACTAGGAAAATGGGAAAACGAAATTGGTAATCGCTACGATGTTTCTAAAACACCTACTTATTTCGTGTTAGACAAGGACAAAAAAATTGTTTTAAAACCCGAAGGCTTGGAACAACTCATGGAGAAAGTTGTTGTTAAAACTGCGGAGAAGTAAGACCTGCTCCATGCGAATCGAAGTTTAGTCTAAAATTTTCTTTGCTTTTTGATCTGAATACAAGAAACCGTTCAATAGTTCTACTTCAGAAACCTTTCCTTCCGTATCAAGAACAAACCGCATGGCGGCATCCATATCCTTAAAAAAGAACTGATTTTGCGATTGCGGGACTATAAAAGTTTCATTTTCCCCCATAGATACAAATAGACTATCACTTCGGCGTTTTACCTCAAAAGAGACTGTTGGAGCTATGAGATACCTACCAACAAATGAATCTAATGTCACAGTATCAACCTGAACCGATTGCCTTCTTAAAGGGATGTCATATGATTCCCCTCTTAGGAGCGAGGAAATACTTTTGGTGATTTCACCAGCTACAGGGTGTCTATAATTACTTAAAACTACCATCGTTATAACCTCATCTTTTAATAGACTATAGCTAAAACCATCCGTGGGCAAATAACCCGAAAGCGCTACCGTATCCAATTTCTCTGAAAAAGTTAACACATCATAAATAGACGACTTTAATCCTCTACTACTAAAAGCGAGCCGCGGCTCTAGTATTTCGGACTCATGTAATTCCATTCCTAAACCGCGATAATTACTATACCCAGTATATCCTTTGGCCTGTGAACGATACTCCTTGTCAAAATACGTGTTTTCTAATCCCCATTTTAAACAATATTTATCAAGAACGTTTTGATAGCTATCTCCCGAAATGCTTTCAATCACCAAGCCAAGTACATTATAACCTAGATCACTTTTTACTCCAGAATGCAAGTCCGCTTCCGAATAATTCGCATACGCAATAGGGTCATAATCCAAATTGGGATTAGTTTCTCTTATCTGACCGATCGTTTGAAGTCCAGAAGTATGCGCTAACAACGCTTCGATGGTAAACTTCTTTTTAATAGCAGGTACATAGTTAGCAACGGTATCCTCCAACCTAAGTAATCCATTAGACTCCATCTCACGGATAATTCTAGCCGTAAACAACTCTGTAATAGCTCCCACCTTGAAAGATGTTGTATCTGAAAAAGCAATGTTCGATTGATAATTAGCCAATCCAACACTATTATTATAAATCAGAGTATCATTTCTCTTGACTACAACAGCACCGCTAAACCTATTTAACTTGAAATACCTCATTAAAAGACTATCAATATGGGCTTGCTCAATCATGGCTTTTCCTCTTTTTGTTTCGGAAGGTTGACAACCCGTTACTACTAAGACAAAAACAAACGTAAAAAACACTATTAATCTCATGAAAGTAAAAATACTATTTTACAAACTTTCTTGAAATTGTAGCAATATCATTTGATATTTCTACGATATAGGTCCCTTGGGATAAAGTATTGATCGACACTTCTATATCCGCATTTTCTGAAAAACTAACTTCTGTAGTACGTATCAAACGTCCCGTCATAGCATAAATGGACACCTCGTAATCACCTGTTAACCTTTTTGTGTTAAGATGAAGTGTATCCCGAAACGTATTGAGATAGACAACGATAGCGTTTGGTTCCTCTTCTACAGTTTCATTCTCTAATGTAATCCCAGAAATAATTCTCAAATTCCTTGGTAACGCATCGCTCACATAGATAATATCATTAACCTCATCGGCAACAATCCCATTTGGTCGATTAAACGTTGCGCTGTCAATTGAACCATCATCACTCCCTGCCACACTTCCTGCAAATGAGATAACCATACCTGTTTCAGGATCAATTTTGAATAGTTGATGCCCCCCTAAATGTGTAGCAATTAAGTATCCGTCCTTCGCTGATAAAAACCCGCAAAAATCAAGATTCTGGGGGCCTAAAGATGGTAATTGAGAAATCTCTGTAAGGGAGTCATCATCTTCCAGTCTAAATATCTTTCTATCATTAAAGTTTGATATATATGGTACATTGTCGATAAAAGCAATTCCAGACGGGCCAAATAATGGCAGGCCTTTATGAATAAGTTCTGAAGTTCCATTCGCAGGGTCAAACTCATATAGCGCACTTTGATTATATGAAACCCAAAGAAACACCTCATTAAAAGCATCGTATTTAATCCCTGTTGGATTATTTAAACCTGTAAACGTGGCTAATTCGTTTCCATCCGTATCGTACTTATGAATGGTTCCGCCTCCAGCTTCGCAAATGTAAATTTCATCCTGCGGACTCACACCAATGCCATTAGGATTGGAAAATCCACTTTGGAAAGTTGTTACAAAGTTTCCAGAAACATTATACTTATAAACGGAGTCTCCTCCATAATCTGAGGCGTAAATATTGCCTTCAGAATCTATTGCGAGTCCATCCGATATTTCTCCCGTTTCAATAGTGGATACAATTTGGGCTTGGACCCAACTAGAACAAATCAATAATGCACTAAGTACTGTCTTTTTCATAATTTCAATTTTAAATGAAGCTCGAAACTATATCTATAAATAGCCGATATCGACACTTTGTGTACAATTAGACTTACTTAAGCCACTTTTTTTGCCTTTATATAGGCCGAAGGAGAAGCGCCTATCTGATTTTTAAACACTTTGTTGAAATTAGATTTTGAATTAAACCCTACTTCCATTGCCAATGCCAGAAGTGTTTTCTTTTGATGTTCCTCATTTTCTATTTTCTGAAGAAATGCTGAAATCCGTAACTCATTTATATACTCACTAAAGCTCGCTTTATGAATGTTATTTAAATACCAGGATAGATTATTTGAAGTTGTATGCAGCTTTTCTGAAAGTCCAGACAATGTTAAATCCGAATCTAAATACACTGTTTCTTTCAACATAAAATAATGTAACCTTTTCTGTATTTTTTCAATTTCATCCGGCTTTAAACGAGCCCGGTCCGCCGTTGGTTTCTTATAGAGAATACGAAAAATTTCAGGTTGTCTTAAACTGTAATAAGCGACGATATAGATAAAAACAGGAATAGACAACCACAAAGAACTATATCTTAAAAAAGTACTATCTAGTCTAAAAAAATACATGTTCAAAAAGCTCGCTATCCAAAAAACAAAACAAGCTGTCAACGTCCACAAAAACACTTTTAAAAATCTATACAACACCAATGGGTTTGATAATTCTTGATGCTGACGCTTTCTATAATGTCTCAAAAGTCTAAATGAAAGAAACACGTAATATCCTAAAGAAAGAACTCCTACAGCTTCTACAATAAAATACAGATAGTACACAAACCCACTGTCGAAATAAGACTGTAGTGTAGTATCACTTAAACTCATATACCATCCACCGTACAATAGGTGGAGCACTGCCAATGCGAAATGAATCCATCCCAATCTAAAAGGAGGCTTTTCCATAAAGGCTAATCTTCGAACATACATATAAATTAACGGACCCACTAAAAAAAGAGTAGTGTCTCCCGTTAGGCCTGCATATTTAATCCAATCTGCCGTAACTCTAAAGGCCAAAAGTCGCCCTAACAGCATGATTACTGAAATCAACAAAACCCAAACTAAGACCTTGTTAGCTTCTTTGTTCTGATTCTTCAAAAATTGTAATGAGAGTGCCAAGAAGATTCCTTGAGAAACCCCAGCTATTAAAACGATGTCGAGAATGGAAATTGAATTCATAGGCCTTTAAAACACTAAAAATACATCATCCACAAAAAGTAAAAGTCTAATTGTGTACAATTAGACTTTTACATAGTGTTAAATTTATACCTATTCCAACAGTATTCTTTTGGTCAGATATTTCTGCCCTAATTGTACCTTAACTACATACATCCCTGTAACCCAGGATTGGGTACTAATCTCACTTATTAAATTACCTTTTGTAATAATTTTCTTTTCGTTGTATACCACCTGGCCAGTTGCATTCAATATCTCAAGTGTATATTTTTCATCATGTGTATTCTTAAATTGTACCGATATTTTTTGACTTTCCGGTTTTGTAACTACCTGCAGATTACTGGCATTTATATTGTGGTCATTACTTGATAAAGCAATTCCAGAAATAACCCTAAGGTTCTTTGAACCAAAATCGGTTATATACATGGTATCTTCCGCATCATTAAAAGTAATTCCATTGGGCTGATTAAAAGTCGCCTCAGCAATATCTCCATCAGCACCTCCTGCAATACTCCCAGCAAAAATCATAACGTCATCGATTCCCATAGGATTAATTTTATATATTTTATGCTCTCCAAGAACCGTACCCCAAAGATATCCTTGCCCATACGCAATAAATCCAAGATTTGAAGCATTCCCAACCGTTGCTACATATGCTAGTGAACCGTCACTTTGCAATCGAAATATTTTTCTATCATTGTAATTTCCTACATATAAATTCTCCATATCGTCATATGCAAGACCTACTGGACCATTTAGCATAGGATCCGATGATATTTCGGTGATTTCAAAATCAGAGGTAATTCTATTAATAGTATTCGCACCGTAACGGGTATAAATCATATCGTCGTTATTAATGACCTTGATCATCCCCGAAGGATTACCTGGAATTGTTAGCTCACCATCTAAATCCCCAAGATTAGTGAATCTATAAAGTTTATTGTCATTCCAGTCGCAGACATACAGCCTTTCCTGGCTGTCAAAACCGATTCCATTTGGCGTATCAAAAACGTTTATAAATGTACTAACGGTTCCATCCGGCGCATATTTAAACACACTATCACCTGTAAAATTCGAGGCGTAAATATTCCCGTCTGCATCCAAAGCGATTCCGTCATCTGGTGTTCCTTCCGCAAAAGTAGTCACCGTTTGGGCTAAAATTTTGGTCATCAAAAGAAGGGCAATTCCAAAAATTGTAGTTGTTTTCATAGTATTGAAAGTTTTAAAGTTTAGACAAACCTACTTTCAAGAAAAATAACTATCGACCGTCTGCATACATGCACACGTAACGATTAAGCCGCCCGATGTTTCTTTATATAATTACTAGGAGTATCTTTCATCGTTAACTTAAAAGCTTTGTTGAAAGTAGACTTAGAATTAAACCCTACATCCATAGATAAGGCTAGAATAGTATGTTGTAGATGTTCGTTGTTTTCGACTTTTCGAACAAATTCTTGCACTCTATAAGAGTTTACAAAATCATAAAAAGTCATGCAATATATCTTATTTAATAACCAAGAGACATTATTAGTTGACGCGCTGATTTTTTGAGCCACATCTTTCAATGTAAGATCGCTTTGCAAAAACACCTTATCGTTCTCCATCAAACTATCCAATTTTTCCTTCAGTATAGAACTCTCTTTTTCACTAAGTCGAGGTTTTACAAGTTGCTTCTCTTTTACCTCTGAAACTCGAAACAAATGAGGTTGTTTTAAGCTGAAGTAACCGATTACATATATGAATACAGGAATAATCGCCCAAACAACATCATAATTGAAGAAAGAAAGCCAAGGACTTAATGATTTAATATCTAAAAAGGCAAGCAACCAAACGCCCATAATAACACTGATTACACATAAGAAAACAGTGAGATACGCTACAGGACTTTGTTGAAAAGAAAAGTGATGCTTTCGTCTTTTTTTAAACTCATTAACTACGGTAAAAGATAAAAAAAGGTAGAGTATATTAGAAAGAATCGCAAGAGACAAAACAAGGGTAAAAAACAAAGTAAGGGACCCTTCTCTAAACGCGTTATAATAAGAGGTTGAATCATAGTGAACCAAATAGTAGATTGCGACTAAAAAATAAATAAGCGCAGGTATATAGTGATATTTGAGTTTTGACCTCCATCGATCCTCTTTCATTAAAAGCCTTCGAGTATATGAATAGAACAAAGGCCCAAAAACAAATATGATTACATCAAAAAGCAGCGCCCATAAAAAAACCTCCTTGGAAAAAAGCCTAATCATCATAAAGCGCCCTATTAACATCAGGGTGGATATAAATATTAGCGCAGCAAGAATCCTATTGGCCTCCTTATTATGGTTAGGTAAACGCAATAAAGTCATGGACAGAAAAACGCCTTGGCATATCCCAATCAGAATAATTACATCGATAAGTTCAAAGGTAACAGACATATTTATCGTTTACACAAAAGTATTTCATTTCAGCTTTTAATGCGTACGAATGGGTACAAATGAACCCTCCTTTAAAAAATAAGGGAACTTTATTTAAAAATGATAGAAGGCATTCTCAAAATGTTCCAATTGCTCTGTTCTTTTGTTTTTTAGTACGGCAATAATATCAAAGCGGACTTCTTGTTCCAATCCATTGGCAAGCATGTATTCATTTGCGGCCTTCACTAATAGCTTTATTTTGCTTTTAGTTACAAAATCCTGTGGGTCTCCAAAGACATTACTATTCCTTGTTTTAACCTCAACAATACTAATTGTACCCTCTTCCTTTTGCGCAATAATATCTATTTCCGCCTTCTGAAAAACATAGTTTCTTTCCAAAATCACATATCCCTTCTCTAATAAATACGCCTCCGCCAACTCCTCTCCTAGTTTCCCTAAATCGTTATGATAAGCCACAATTATTGATTTTTAAAATTGTAAAACACTCCCATCTTCGGATACATTCAAGTTCACTTCTCTTCCCATGACCAATGCCCTGTTGTCATTGATATGCCCAGCTGGAAATGCGAAGCAAACTGGGTAGTCATAGGACTCAACGGCTTCAAAGATTATTCTTTCGGCCGTTTTTCCGTACGGGATAGTATTATCTCGCATATCGTTCATTCCGCCCACAATCAAGCCCGCCAAATCTTTCAGTCTACCACTACGTTTTAAATTTTGCATCATTCGGTCTATGTGGTACAACATTTCATCCAAATCCTCGATAAATAGAATTTTCCCTTCTAGATTAACTTCGGAAGGGCTCCCCAAAAGGGAATATAACACCGACAAATTTCCACCCGTCAATATACCTTCAACTTCTCCACTTCTATTCCATGGATTCGCCGCAACGGTAACCTTGTATTCTTTTCCGAAGAGCACATTAAAAATACTTTCTCTAGTTCCATCAGTCTTCGTATCAATGTCGATTGCCATATTAGCATGCAAAGTCTCTATTCCGATTTCATTGATATGGCTGTGCAAAACCGTAATATCACTATACCCAATAATCCATTTAGGTAGTTTTTTGAATATGGAAAAGTTTAAAGCATCTACCATACGCACCGTACCGTAACCTCCACGGGCACACCATATCGCTTTTATTGAAGCGTCATCCATCATTTGCTGAAAATCCTTAGTGCGTAATTCATCGTCTCCTGCAAATTGATGTTCTTCGGCCTCTATAGTAGTCCCTAAACGATATGTCAACCCCCAACTTTCGATTAATTGAATCAAAGGTTGTAACTCCTCTTTAGAAATTTTTCGCGCAGTCGAAACAAGACCAATTGTATCTCCAGGTTTCAATATTGTAGGTGTTACCATGTAATTTCTAATTACGTCTTATAAAAACTAAAATTAACCCTTTTAGTTGTATTCCAACTTGACGAAACTATAAATATTTGAACTGCAGTAATCAAAAGATTGAGATCATATAATGAGCTCTATTAGATGATCAAACTTTCGAAAACCCGATAACCGATAAGAATAATAAAAGCTGTAGCTTTATACTTCTTTTAATTTATTCAATCATCAAACCTTGCTACAGAAGATATTTTATTTCTTCATTTTTATTTTATTTACCG
>JAHZIZ010000044.1 GCA_022601215.1 Bacteroidota bacterium | reverse complement strand
GAAACTTCCAGGTGCAAATTGCCACGAATAACTCAAATCGAAATTCCAGGTAGTAAAGTTAATGTCTGGATTATCTGGAATACTCGTTTTTGTGTATCCTGTGGAATTGGTTACGGATCCGTCTTCATTTAAAGAGAAAAGTTCACGGTCATATTCAACTACTCCCCAGTAATTACGAAATGTAATAGCCAAAGTGTTGTATGGATTAAAAGTATAACTGGCATTGAACGTTTGTTCTATCTCCACTCTTTTTCTGTCTCCTAAGATAACATCATCGTCTACCTGGGTTACATATCCTCTATCTCCTGTGTAATATTCACGATCAATGCTATATGCTAAAGAAAATTTATCTGTCCATCTAAAGCGTGGGCCAAATCCAATCCAATAATTTACATAATCACGCTCACTATCTACGAATGTTTCAATTCCCGTGTAGGTATTAAAAGAAAGGCGTTTGTTTCTATTGGACTCAAACCAACCGTTGGTATTGACACTGTTTTTGGTTACAAAAAAACTTCCTTCCTTTCGTGGTTCAAAATAGTCGTATTGTTTTCCAGGGCGCAAATTTAAATTGGCACCCATGCTATGTAATTTCTTGGTAGTCCCATTACCCCAAAAACCAAATCCGAAGCCAGTAAAAGTACTAGGATTGGCTAAATTGGTATAATTAATATAGCTTCCAATGGCATAACGATTCCATTTCTCAGTAGCTTCAAATATTCGGTAACTGGCATCCACACCAAAATTGTTAAAGTTATTTCGGAATTGTAACCCTAAATCATTAATGTCATACTTGGTGTCCGCATAGCGGTGATCGAAGCTATATCTAAAGTTTCCGTGGGCTTTTCGGATAAAAAAGAATGAACTAAAACCTGTTTCAGTCTCACCAAAATCTTTCACATTACTCATTTTAACGTCCGCTCTAATATTATATGTATTTCGTTTATTCATAATATTAGCCACTAATCCAGTAACATTTGCATCCCTAAAGGAACCCTCACGCATCACATTTGTATTGATGAGTCCTATAGAAGAATTACCGTTAAATTGCTGATCTACTACGAGGATATTATAGTTGGCAAATGGCTCTACAACCTCTTCGCGTCGTTCTCCAGTCACCGTATTTTCAATAGTGGCTTTCGTAGTCTCAGTGATCGAGTTAAATATTCCTAATCCTAACCCTTTTTTGGTTCTTCCAGATACCTTTACGGCATTGAGGACCTTCACAGATTCTGGCGATTCGACTACCACTTCATCGTCTGTTGTTGTCGCGGAGCGCGATGGACCATTCCCTACTCTTCTAGAGAAAAAAAGATTTCCTTTATTGAATAAATCGACCCCTTCCGTAAAAAATTGTCGTTGCTCGGAAAAGGTCTGTTCAAAAGGTCCTAAGTTGAGCGAAACATCATCAAAACCAGCTTGAGAAAAGTCTGGAATTAATGTGGCATCTAAAGTAAAGTTTTCAGTAATTCCGTATTTGAGGTCTAATCCCGCATTGAAGTTGGTTTCATCTTCTCCATCAAAACTATTATACACGGTTGATACAAATGGATAAAAGGCCAAACGAGTTGGTGGTTTTAAGTCTCTTAATCCTTTTAATTCTCCATGATATTGTCCAATATTTCCCTTTGAGATGTCGATGGGGTTCCATACATACTGTGACTCATTTCTTCTAAAGCGCCTATGAAATTGTATCCCCCAAGTCTCTACATTCTTATTATCAAAACGCAAACAACGATATGGAATTTTGATTTCGACTACCCAACCTTCTTCGTCTATGGATACTGCACTGCTCCATACTGCGTTCCAACCAAAGTCTTCTCCTACACTAGGGTTAGCGATGGCATCGGCTTGTGTGCCGGACGCAAACACAAAGAATTCGGTGTCGTTTTGTGCATCGTTATTTGGATTAACAATAAACCCAAAGAAATCTGAGTTTCCAAAATTATCACGACTTGATAATTGTTTCGCTATTAAATCCGGATTGTCATATAAACGGGCTCCGACATATATGGCATCATCGTCGAAAGTCATTTGGACGTGCGTTTTTATACCTAAGGTATCTTTCACACCTTGATCGGGTCTAAATTGGGTGAAATCCAAGGCTTTTTCAGCTTCGCTCCAAATAGCGTCATCAAGCACTCCATCAATTTTAGGCGCTTGTTGGGTTCTAGTAATGTTTAAAGTTTTCTTTTCCTGAGCTAGGCACAGCATAGAATTCGCCATAACTATAGCGAATAGCAGATAGTACTTCATAAAATTGTTGATTGATTGATGAATTGATGAATGTTAGTTTTGCTATAAAGACATAACAAAACCTAAAACGTTACATAAATGCCTAAAATTGTACATTTATAGGCATTTATGTCAAAGAAGCTTAATATCTATTTTTTGGATTTGCGGTGGAATATCTTGTTGACCACTTTCCATTCTCCGTCTATTTTCAGCAAATTCATATAATCAATAAAGAAAAACGTAGGATACTCTATCTCTAAAACGGCGTTGGCAGCATTTCCTGTAATGTTAATCGAAACTATACGAGTGATTCTTTCCGACTTAGGACGCGAAGGGTCCATCCCTTTTTTGAAAAATGCTAACGCATTTACTTCGGTATAGGCGCCATTTCTAATATATTTCATTGTGGCGTTCGGATGGAAGGCCTTTTGCAAGGTTTCAAAGTCATTATTGGTTCCGCCTTCCATATAGTAGTTTACGGTTTGTTCAACCAGTGAATAATCGGAGGTTTGGGCATAGGATGATGTGAAAACGAACAAAAGGCATGTGATAAAGATGAATTTTTTCATGATGTATTAAGTTTTATTGATTAGATGAAATTGTTAGCAACTCTATGATTTTCAGAGCGACAGGTCTAGAAGATAACCAATTTTGTCCAGTTACCAGTCTACCGTCAGTCTCGACATATGCGGTATTACGATCGCCATGTGTAAATATAGCTCCTCTACTTTCTAACGTTTGCGTTATCTTAAATGGAAAAGTATCATAATGAGGTCTGTCTTTTGCTTCAAAAGCATCTGGGTACCCACTTACCTTTTTGCCTGCGACTAGAAACGAACCATCTTTCTTCTTTAAGTTCACTATCCCAGCACTTCCATGACAAACAGAAGATATGATGCCATTATGTTCTTCGTACACTTCCATAGCAATTTGCTGAATCGCAGTATTCTCGGGTACACCAAACATAGCACTTCCGCCACCTATATATTGCACCGCTTTATATTTGGAAGGGTCCACCTGAGATGGTGATAAGGTATACTTCATTGCATACATAAAATCCTCATTATAGAGTTGCTTTTTACTTGTGTCATCTGAAGTATCCACATAAGCGACAGGAATGGCTCCGCCATTTGGGCTTACAAAATCTACAGTATACCCAGCTTCGCTAAATGTAGCATAGGCCTTTACAATTTCTGAAAAACTATTCCCAGTTTTCAAATCCGTATTTCCATAATATTGTGCATTAGAAACAATGAGAAGAATATGATCTCCTCGTTTATTAGAACCCGCTTGACCCGCTGCAGTTTTACTGATAATTTTCCAACCAGCATCCGTTTTCTTCAGTAAAAATAAATCTATATAGCGCCAATCACTCTTTGTAAAAAGAATTTCAACCTTTGCAGTAGCTATTTCTCCCGACACTTCCACAGACAATATTTTTCCTATTCTTCCATTGTAGCTATCCGGTTCTCCACCCTTAAAGAAGGAAACGTATTCTTTTGGGGTTAAAGATTTAAACTCGCCTCCTTTTACAGTGAGATAGAGCGTAGCGTTCTCGGTAAATGCGCTTTCTAATAACTCGAGTTTATTATACGAACTCCCTTCTATGTAATCGTTTAAAGTATGAATTACGCGTTCTCTCTCTGTTTGAGCGGAACTAACCGCACCTATTAGCATAATAATTAAAACAATGAATTTTGTTTTCATGATGATGAATTTTAAAGTTTCTATAAAACTCTTATAAACCCCTCGTAATGAAATGTTGGATTATAACTGAAACGTCCGAAATTATAATTTTGGAGAAATTATTTCCTAAAAGCCGCAGGTGTTTTACCCACTAAACGTTTAAAGGTGGAGTAAAATGTTGACTTACTAGAAAAACCTGCTTCGAAGCCAATCGCTTCAAGTGTAAATTGAT
>JAHZIZ010000371.1 GCA_022601215.1 Bacteroidota bacterium | reverse complement strand
TAACTTTGCTCAAGAAAGAACCCAAAGATTATAGCCTTAAAGTGATTACAGCAGAGATTCGCAAACGAGAGGCAATCACTCCGCTCTATGATTATGCCAAGAAGATTCTTCCCTCTCTCGAAATCTCAAATGAGAATATTCGATATTATGCCAGCCTAACGAGTTACTACAGCATCTATCGGTTGAGAAGAATTAAGCGAGAAACAATCTACATCTACCTCATTTGCTTTATTTTCCACCGATACCAAAAAATTAACGATGACCTCATCAATGCCTTTATTTACTATGTGAATAAGTATATCAATGAAGCGAAAGAAACCGCAAAGGAACAAGTTCGTGATTATAAAGAAGAAGCGAACAGTCACCTCAAAAACGCCGCTAAAGTATTGCGATTATTCATCGACAAAAGAATTCCCGACGAGGTTCAGTTTATCCGGGTTAAAAAAATGGCATTTGAGATTTTAGAGAGAGAAAAATTTCCAATCGTCTCTCGGTACATTTCAAAAATGACATTCGATGAAGCTGAGTATGAATGGAATCACTACGTTCGTTTGGCAAGTACATTCAAACGGAATCTAAGACAAATATTTTCCCATATCGAATTCAAAAGCCAAGCAGACAGCGATTGTCTCGTCGAAGCCACTTCTTTTCTGAAAAAAATATTTGACGAAAAGAAAACCCTTGGGCAAATCAATCCTGATTCCTTTCCTCAGCAAATCATTTCCGAAAAACTCGAGGGCTATATCGGTTCACCTGGTAACCGTATCGATGCAGATAAATATGAATTCCTTGTCTATCGTAAGCTCCGATCACAATTACAAGCAGGTGATATCTATGTAGATGAAAGTCTAAATTTTCGGAGTTTTGAGGAAGAGCTTGTTGGTCTTGAGAAATGGAAACAAAAGGATGAACTGATTAAGAGCTTGGAATTCCCTTATCTAAGTAAGCCGATTGACGCAATTCTTGCTTCATTTAAGGAAGAACTTGAGCACAAGCTTAAAACAGTTGATGAACGCATTCGATCCGGGATGAATTCCCACATCAAAATAGGGAAAAACAAGAAAACATGGAAATTGCCCTATGAGAAGTCCGAGGACGATACCAATCATTCATTCTATGAGCAGTTACCACAGGTCAGCATTGGAGATGTGCTACATTTTGTCAATGAACAATGCCAATTTATTAAGGCTTTTACTCACGTTCTCGGAAAAAATATTCGAAGCCATGTCGACTACGACAGTCTGTCGGCCAGTATCCTTGCACAAGGCTTAAATATCGGCCTCACTAAGATGGATGAGATCTCAGACATCAACTATGCAGAGTTAGCCAGCACTACCAATAATTTCATACGGCCGGAGACACTTAAGAATGCTAATGACTTGGTTAGTAATCGGATAGCAATGCTCCCAATCTTTGAGCATTACAATATAAAGAACGATACCATCCACTCCAGCAGCGACGGTCAAAAATTTGAAACCCAGTTTCACACAATCAATTCTCGTTACTCTCCAAAATACTTTGGTCTTAAAAAAGGAATTTCTGCCTATAGTTTGGTTGCTAATCATGTTCCGATTAATGCGAAAATATTCGGAGCCAACGCTCATGAAAGCCACTATGTGTTTGACATCATCTATAACAACACCTCCGAAATCGATCCTGACATCCATTCAACGGATACTCATGGAACCAATGAAGTCAACTTCGCTATCCTGCACATATTTGGATACTTATTCGCGCCCAGATATAACGATTTAGCAGGTCGTCAGAATATGATCTATGGATTCAACAACCCAAGCTTCTATAAAGACTACTTTTTAAAGCCTGTCCGAAAAATCGATATCCAGCTTATCAAAGATGAATGGGAGAATATTCTACGAATCATGGTTTCTCTTGGGCTGAAGTCAACAACACAAGCGGCGATTATACGTAGGCTCAGTTCATATGAACGGGTGAACAAAACCAAACGAGCTTTGTGGGAGTACGATAATATTATCAAGTCGCTGTACGTTCTTGACTACATGGATTCACTGGAACTTCGTCAAAATGTCCAGAAAGCTCTCAATCGTGGCGAGGCATATCATCAATTACGACGGGCCGTCTCCTATGCCCATTTTGGCAAGTTTCGAGTGAAATCGGAGACAGAACAACAAATGTGGAATGATTGTTCACGGCTAATTGCAAACAGCATCATTTTTTATAATGCCAATATTTTATCTCGGTTTCTCGAACAAAAAGAATCCTTAAAAAGTTATGATGAAGCTGAGATCATCAAGAAAATATCACCGGTAGCGTGGCGGCATATTAATCTATATGGGCATTATGAGTTTCATCGAGAACAGAATTCGATCAATATTGACAAAATAATTAGCGGGCTGAGTGGTAGCCATTGGTTTAGGTAAGGATAAGCTTCTTATTTTATGATTTTGGGGAATGTGCAAAAACCCCCAATTACTAAAGTACAAGGAAGACAAACGCCCTAAACCGGTAAAAATGTTTCTTGGAAATCGATC
>JAHZIZ010000370.1 GCA_022601215.1 Bacteroidota bacterium | reverse complement strand
TCATATTGGAGATCATAAGTCCTTTCAGGTTATCCTGGTATTTCAAGGCATATTCTATACCGAGTATACCGCCCCAGGAATGCCCCAGAATATAGAAATTATCTTTGGTCAGATTGAGGGCTTTTCGAACTTGCTCTACTTCTTCTACAAAACGGGCCGTATCCCATAAGCTGAGGTCTTTTGGCTGATCACTATAATAACTACCTAACTGATCATAATAGTAATATTCGATTCCTTCTTGTGGAAAGAATCCATCAAAACTCTCGTAGATTTCATGAGTCATACCAGGGCCGCCATGAAGTAATAACACCTTGATTTTTGGATTATTTCCAATCCGTTTGGTCCATACATTAAATCTACCAGAAGGGGTGTTTACAGGAATCATTTTAATTCCACCGGTTGCTTGATCGTCCCGACCTTCAAAGGACCAATAGTCTACTTCTTTTTGAGCTTCTGAAGTTTTTTCATTGGTTGAATTGCAACTAAATAATAGGCATAGGCTAAAAAGTAAATACAAGAATTGTTTCATAATTCATTGGTTTTTAGATTTTCTGAAAGGTAAGTTACCACTTCTTCTTGAGATAGTGCTGAAAATTTAGCATACCTCATTTCACTATGAACGTCTACAATTTCATCGGCGGCATCTTGAATTAATCCCATGTTTTTCCATTTGTTCAACGCATTGACCACCACAAAAAGACATCCCTTTTTGTAACTTATTTGCCCGATTACATGAACTAAAGTATCTCGCACCCTTTTGGTACTGTCATTCTCTAATTGCTGTAACAGAGGTAGTATATCTTGTGGGTGAGTGCGTCCTCTCAGTTCGATACCATGGCATATCTCTCGTCTCACTTCTTTATCGGGGTGTTTTAGATACTGCTTTGCCCAATTTAGAACAGGTTTTGGATTTATCTTCCCCATTTTTTTTACGGAACCAATAACGGCATTGCGAACCCTATGGTGGTCATCAAAAAGAGCTTCGTCAAAAAAGCGGTGTACGAATTCAAATTGAAACATTCCAATTTCTCCGGCGGCGTTCACCACCGTTTGTCTCACAAACTCGCTAGTGTGATTTTTTAACTGAGTCAACATATAAAGTAGGTCTTTCCGAAGCGATACTTCGGCACTGTAGATTCTTCCTACTCCCTGGTAGGCAGCTTTACGGATGTATGTGTCTTCGTCATCAAAATATTCAATATAGATTATGAAATTTTTTGCAGCAATACCTTGGAGTAGTTGGTGTTGAATGTCTGCTACTTTTTTGACACGTTCTTCTTTGGTGAGATCATAGAACCCCATGACTAATAGCTACTTTTAAAGCTAAAGGCATATTTGCTTTCACCATGAGTTTGCAGGTGTACTAATCGTTCTTTTGCTTCTTCCAAAGTAGGAATATGGCCCTCTTCTATATACCACAGCACCATATGCATCTTTTTTAGATGTGAGAACCATTCTTTTTTTCGCTTAAAAATTTCGATATGACCAGAGCGATATACATAATCGAACAAACTTTCTTTATCCTTCCAAATACTCATATTGGTCAGAATTCTTTCGTTATCGAAGGCTTGTATACTATATGCATCGTCAGTGTCTTCACCTTTTAATCGCCAAACAAAACCTGCATGGGCTTCGGCTAATGCATTAATACGGTCTGTGTTGTTCACGAAGTCGGCCATGATGGTGCTGTCCATCGAATCCAATGCTTCGGCGATATTGAGTTGTGCTAAGTGCATAGTTTTTAAAATTTGGAGAGGTATTGATATGTCACAAGATCATCTTTTGAGGTGATAGGAATACCAATTCCATCATGAATGATCATATGTTTAGTACTTATTTCTAATACATCAGCATAGTAGTGATCAGTAATTAGTAATCCTTTATGTTTTTTTAAAGATAGTAAGTGTTTTTTTAATCGTTCAATTTGCAACGGTTCTAACATAGAAAAAGGTTCGTCAAGGAATAGAAAGGGGTGCGGTAAATACGAAACAAGAATTACTTCTAAATATTTACGTTGCCCTATCGATAATTCATGCACTCTTTTGGCTGTGAAATTTTTAATAATTTCATCATAAAAAAGAATGTCTTGTTCCTTTTCTTCGGCAAAGTAAATAGGAATTAAGTCCCTCACTTTTGTGTTTTTAGGTAAAAAAGGATGTTGCGGGACGTATGCAATGATCTTGTTAGTTATGATATCTTTTGGGTATACCTTGATTTTGTTATAGGTAAGATTGATATCTGAAGCGGCTAAGGTTCCATGGATGGTTTTTAAGAGGGTGGACTTTCCACAACCATTTCGGCCATAAATCCCTAAAATATCTCCGGTATCAAGTGCAAAGGAAATATGCTTGATGACTTCTCTTTTTCCAAAAAATTTGGAAACACTATATAATTGAAGCATTGCCGAAGAGAATTGAAATTGCTAACACGATTAAGAATAAAGGTATACTCGCAATCAAATTAATAGCAAAGCTAGCCTTGATTAATTTTAATCTTGTAAATCCTTTATTGTAATAGAAGTAATACTCATTTTTTCTGAAGGTCTCAAATCCTAGTACTCCAACTACAATTCCTAGGGTAATGAAGATTAAATATCCGTAGATAACTCCAAATAATAATACGCTTACTACTCCCATAGACATGCTAAAGGGTAATATGGATTTATAAAATTGAAATGTAGTTCTTGAAAACATAGTAGTAAAAAAGGCACCTCGATAACATATATTCCAGCTGACGTAAACCTTACTTTAACGTCTGGGGAGATGACTGGATGCTAATTTTGGTGCCTAAATTCTTCAGAATAACAGATTATTCCTACGTCAAATATAGGTGAAAGGTTTTAAAACAAAAAATCAAAAAGATAAACTGTCATTTTTTAGCCATAAAGTGTTTACGAACGTGATTTTATATTCTTCTCACAGTTATCAATAATAGCCGTAATCCTTTTGTTTCTAGTTTCTAAGCGTTTAGCATTGTGCAGCCAACTCAGGTAACTTTTGCGATATCCCGGAGCAAAATTCATGTAGTTTTGATAGGCAAGTCCCGAGTTATTAAAAGCCAATTGTAAGTCGGGAGGTATCACACCATTTTCTACGTGATCCATAGCGGTCCATGTG
>JAHZIZ010000369.1 GCA_022601215.1 Bacteroidota bacterium | reverse complement strand
TTCGCTGTGCACAATTAGGAATGAAAACTGCCATCATTGAAAAATATAACACCCTAGGTGGGACTTGTCTAAATGTTGGTTGTATACCGAGTAAAGCGCTATTGGATTCTTCTCACCATTATGAAGATGCGATCAAGCATTTTGAGGATCATGGTATTGAAATCCCTGGAGAAATAAAGGTCAATTTCAAGAAAATGATCGAACGTAAAGGAGCTGTAGTTGAGCAAACCACAAAAGGGATCGATTTTCTTATGAATAAAAATAATGTCGATGTATTTCATGGTATGGGGTCTTTTGTAGATGCTACTCATATTGAAATTGTTGGCGATACAACTCAAACCATAGAAGCTGCTCATACAATTATTGCAACAGGAAGTAAGCCTTCTACTTTGCCGTTTATTACGTTGGATAAAGAGCGTATTATTACATCTACGGAAGCCCTGAGTCTTACAGAGATTCCTAAGCATATGGTCGTGATTGGAGGAGGTGTTATTGGACTTGAATTAGGTCAGGTATATCGTCGTCTGGGAGCTGAGGTTTCCGTGGTAGAATATATGGATCGTATCATTCCTACTATGGACAGTGCGCAGAGTAAGGAACTGATGAAAGCAATGAAGAAGCAAGGAGTCAAATTTCACCTTTCCCACAAAGTGTCTGCGGTGACCCGAAAAGGGGAGGAAGTGCTGATTACTGCAACAGATAAAAAAGATCGTGAAGTTACATTTAGCGGAGACTATTGCTTAGTTTCTGTTGGACGCCGAGCGTATACTGACGGCTTACAATTGGAAAATGCGGGTGTTAAAGCCAATGAACGAGGTCAAGTCGACGTAAATGATCATTTGCAAACCAATGTATCAAATATCTACGCGATAGGTGATGTAATTCGAGGTGCTATGTTAGCCCATAAAGCGGAAGAAGAAGGGGTGTTAGTAGCAGAAGTTTTAGCTGGTCAGAAACCACATATTGATTATAACTTAATTCCAGGAGTTGTTTATACATGGCCGGAAGTGGCTAGTGTTGGCAAAACCGAAGAGCAATTAAAAGAAGCTGGAGTAGCTTATAAGGCAGGTCAGTTTCCAATGCGTGCCTTAGGAAGGAGCCGTGCAAGTGGTGATACCGATGGATTCGTAAAAATCTTGGCCCACGCTACTACCGATGAAGTTTTAGGAGTTCACATGGTAGGAGCTCGAGTTGCCGACCTTATTGCTGAAGCCGTTACTGCTATGGAATTTAGAGCTAGCGCAGAGGATATTGCACGTATGAGTCATGCACATCCAACCTACGCCGAAGCAGTAAAAGAAGCTGCTCTTGCCGCTACAGAAAATAGACCTTTACATATTTAAAAAGTCTCTATAGATCATATAAAGCTAGCCATTCTTGAATCAAGGGTGGCTTTTTTATGTCAATTCGTGAATTGAGACTTTCTGATACTACATCATTGGGAATTTGCAGCAGTTGTTTGCTAGATTTGAGAAACAACTAAAACAAACTATTATGAAGAACAAGTATTTATTATGGGCGGTATGTGTACTGTTTATATGTATGAGCAATGTTGTAAATGCCCAATTGACAGATGATTTCGAGTCATGGCCAACTAATGGATGCCCAGATTGGTGGGTAGGTTGGGATGGCAGTGACTGCGGGGGTATCGTCTTGGGTAATGGTGGTCATAATGGTAGTGACAATTCAGGGTTTATTGCTGGGGATCCCACTACTATAGATCCAATATTGGATTTAGGAAACAAAATATTTGGTGTTTGGAGGCTATCATTTTATGCTTATATCCCTTCTGGGAAAGAAGGGTATATGAATATTCAAGGAACAGTTCCAGTCGGTGGTGGAGAATGGGTGGTAGGAAATATTCATTTTAATCAGGATTTAGTGAGTCCCGGAGAGGGAATTATTGATAACTCTGCCCTTGGAGCTGTGACTTTTACGTTTCCTCATGATGAATGGTTTCAAATTATCATGAATTGGGATATTAGTACTGGAATTGCCTTGGCTACTTGGGAAATGCAAGTGGATGGAACGGAAGTAATTCCTGCGGGTACGGCCTTTACAGATTCAGGAGGGACCACAGCGACTTCTTTGGGCGGAATTAATTTCTTTTCAGTGTCTGTTGATAACGAATTATACTTAGATGATATTAATTTTGAGGATGAGGTTTTAGGAACTTTTGAAATCCAGAATCATTCATTCTCGATCATTCCAAATCCTGCTGTTAACGAGTTGCGAATTGATAGCATAGAAACCATAGAAGCAATTCGAGTATATACTGTTAGCGGACAGCTTTTATTTGATATCAAAAATGCTAACACCTTGGATGTATCCCAATTAGTGGCGGGAACCTATTTTATCGAGGTGCTATCGGAGGAGGGTAGAAGTGCTCAACAATTCATTAAACGATAAGTTGATTTCTATTGTTTTAAAAGCCGCCTAGCTATGGTTAGGTGGTTTTTTTATGGCAATTCGTGAATTGAGACTATCATCGTGCTAATTATTTCTCCGTGATTTAGGTTTCGATTATCTTTAAGAATACTTAAATAAACTCTTATGAATGTTAGATATATCTTAATTAGTATACTGTTTGGTAATCTTTGCGCTATGCAGGCCCAATTTGAAGATAATATGGAATATCCATCTAATGAAGCTTGTGCTGATTGGTGGACGACGTGGGACAATGGGACATGCCCGGATTTCGTAGTAGGGAGTCCAGGAGAAAAAATAGGATATATTCCAGGCGATCTAACAACGAACCCTGTTTTGAACTTAGGGAATAAAATTTTTGGGGAATATGGACTGGAGTTTGACATGTATATTTCGGGTGGAAAAGAGGCTTATTACAGTTTGCAAGGTTATCTGCCAATAGATGGAGGGCAATGGAGCGTAGGAAGTTTTCACTTTAATCAAGACAATGCTTCGCCTGGCCAAGGTATTATTACAGATACGGCATTAGGAGCTGTTGTTTTCGATTTCCCACATGACGAATGGTTTCATGTGGTAATGAATTTTGAATTGATTGAATTTAATACGTGGTCCATGAGCGTAAATGAAGAAATTGTGATTCCTCCAGGGACTTGGTTTACAAATGGAAATGGTGATTTCCCGTCATCCTTAGGAGGTATTGATTTCTCTTCTATTACTACTAATCACGATTTGTTTGTAGATAATTTCAATTATATCAATGAGCAACTACCTTTAGGTGTGCACGATAATCCTGACGTGCAATTTGTGCTATATCCCAATCCAGGCAATAATGTGATACATATTGATAGTCGAGAGGTATTGGAAGGGGTTAAATTCTATTCTATGCAAGGGAAACTAGTTCTGGAAACCACAGTTACGGCGGTTGATGTATCAACCTTGTCGGTAGGAATGTATTTTATTGAAGTACATTCTGGAACCAAAAAAAGCGTGAAAAAGTTTATTAAACAGTAAGTTTATCCTTCGCCTAATAAAAACCACG
>JAHZIZ010000368.1 GCA_022601215.1 Bacteroidota bacterium | reverse complement strand
GCTCAGTACCCTTCAATTTGAAAGCTCCCATGGATTGCCCATGTGGGTTTTGAATGTCAAAATCAACATCCAAACTGCATAAAATCGTATTTGTGGTAAATTGTTGGTATAATTCATAAGAACCATGGTCTAACGCTTCTTGAGTGCCGTTGAATCCTGAAGACTCGGACAACCATCTAAATGAGCACAGTCCCTGATTCTTTAGAGTATTTACCACAAGACCTGAACCATATACGCCAACTTCATAAGTGTTCTGACGATTAGCCAACGCTTTAAAACCATCTTTAATTCCTTGAAAATAAGGGATGATATTATTGTCAAGATCATTTTTCGATGCATCGTAATCCACTGCAAAGTAGATAGCCGAATGGAACGGCTGACCTATAGTCCCCTTCGCCCAATTATAAGCGATTTGACTGTTAGAATACCCTTTCTCATAGGTAAAGTCTACCACTTCATTATTTGTTTTTTGAAAAACGACCATGATATTTAGCCCCGCCTCAGATAGTGCTTGAGCCTCAGTGAGCTCCAATCGTTTTTCTGGTAACTTTTTTGAGTTTCCATCATTATAATATCGAATGACAGTTTCTATACCTTCTCTTTTTAAACATGCTATTTGTGATGATGTATCCCACGGGGTATCTATAATTTTATATGTATTCATACTATTCTATTTTTATTATTGTGTTTTCAATTCTTGTAGAGTCCCATTAAAATAATCCAAATCCAAAGTTGCAGAAACTCCAGGCAAGGTTGTATTCCCCTTATATTGCCAAAAACTCCAACCTTCCTCTTTCCATACATTGGGAAGCACAGGCTCATCATTATAATTAGCGACCCACAATGAATATTTACTAAAAATGTCATTATTTAAATATTCATTCGCATAGTCTGTGGACACATAGATTATTGGCCTTTTATTAAGACCTTCTTCTACTAGAGTAAGCCACTTTTGTACCCCCTTTTGAAAACTAGTAACATTCGTTATAGGAATTGTATTTCCTTTACTGTCATACAAAGTCTCAATATCTATAACCGGAGGTAAATCACGAACGGTATAATTTGATTTTACAGTTTGTATAAAAAATTTAGCTTGATTTTCTGGGTCGTCATTGTAATGATAAAAATGATAAGGAGCCCACGTTAAGTTTGCGTTGGATGCACCCTTCCAATGAGACTGATATAATGTATCCAAATACGTTTCTCCTTCTGTCGCTTTAATAAAAGCAAAAGAAATTCCTTCTGTCTTAAGAGTATTCCAATTCGCGACTATGTTTGAATCATGAATATCTATTCCCTTGGGATATTGTCCATTTAAACCTTGTCCACTTGTATCCGGTTTTTTAAGGTTTTGTTTATTAGTAATTGGAGAAGACATCTGTTTATCCTTGACTTCTTGACACCCTGCAGCTAAGAACATAACAACTGCAAAAAAAATAACTGATTTCATATCATCTGGTTTTATTTCACTAAGTATTGTGTATACTTAGGGTTCGGTTTTTTGATTTTTTTTAAACGTAAGTCCCAAAATGAATGTGATTTGATAGTCACTTTTACTGGGCCTTCAGCTCCTGTATAATCATGTGCAGAACAAAAATCATAATTTTTAATTCTATCCTTTAGTTTCGCTATATGAGGACTATAGTATGTTATAAATGGCTCCCTTCCTGTAATCAGCCTCATCACAGTATCGTTGTATAACGGTCGTTGAGTAAACAACTCACCTAAAAGCCGCTGATCTCCTTCATTGTCATAACTCTCTAGTAAATCTGAATACTCCATACGGTTTAAAAAATGGATTATATTTTTAGCCAAAGACATTTTAAAAACGTTCATGATTTCATTGAAATGCCCTCGACTAGATTCAAAAATTATAAAAATTCTTCGCCTAGTAATTAAATAACCTAAGACACTTACTTTTAAATGATTCGTCTTTAGGCAATGATTTAAAGCGGCTGTCAGGATTATATTGCGTTGTTTCTCATGCACCTTATTCTTCCATGGTCCTAAATCCAATATCACGCAAAAAACGGCATGCTCATCTTTATCTTCACGCTTCTTAATATCAGTATTATCTCTACTCATTTTTTAATCGGGCCTTACCTCTTTTATTTAACCGTACTCAGTGTTTTATTGTCCTTTTTATATTCCTTTTTTAATCCGTTCATTAATTCCCTTTTTATCACCACGCTATCACCACGTTTTATGGCAGATAGTGCGCAATATCGAAGTACGTTTATAATAGCCCCTCCAGCAATTTCATAGTCCTCAGCAATTCTCCATAGATCAATATCAGAATGTAAAGTACACGTCCCTGAAAAAGCATTTTGCCAAATTTCATATCGCTCCTTTGCCGTGGGCATCTTAAAGTGAATCATAGCCTGAAATCGCCGTGTAAACGCATCATCCATATTGGCCTTAAGGTTGGATGCGAGAATCACTGTTCCAGGGAAGTCCTCAATTCGCTGTAATAAATATGCTGTTTGTTGGTTGGCATGTCTGTCATTAGATGAATTTGCAGCCGTTCGTTTTCCAAATAAAGCATCTGCCTCATCAAAAAACAATATCCAGTTTTTATGCTGAGCTATGTCAAAAATTCTTGCAAGGTTCTTTTCTGTTTCGCCAATATATTTGGAGACGATCATGGACAAATCAATCTTATAAACATCTCTGCCTGTTGTTTTTCCTAATAACGTTACAGCTAAGGTCTTCCCTGTACCAGGAGGACCATAAAAGAGTGCCCGATATCCAGGCTTAAGAATTTTCTTTAATCCCCAATCTTCCATCAAGGTATTTCCATGATATAACCAACTATTTATTTCTTCAATTTGTGACATTACGTTACTATCCAATACGATATCTTCCCACTCCATATTTGTGGTAATCTTCTGGGCTGGAAAGGAAGCACTATGCTCTAGTTTGGGCATTTCTCCTGTTAAGAAAAATTGCATCCATCGATTACTAAAGCCAAGAATACCGTTACAATTAGGAATATGCGTTTCAGTCTCGTTTAAGATAATTACTTCTTCAACTATCAATTTACTTTCCCGTCCAAGAAGATCTAACACAGCACTTCTATATTCAGGGTTCACGGCAGTAACTAGAAACAACAATGTTTGTCCGGTAGGAAGAAACCCTGTGTGACCATTGTCTATAATTCCTCCAAACTCAGTAAATTGCCTATCATATAACTGATTTCTACCAAAGAAGATATCGAGTATTTCTGGTCGTAAATGCGGAGCCATTGCCAATCCTAGAGCAATGCGATCAAAAACTCCAAGCTTCCAATCGTTCACAATTACGGCAAAAGGAGATTTATTGTTGGACAAATCTGGTGGCGTAATCTCCGACCAATGTCTCTCATGACCTTCGTGTAAAAGATAATTTGCAATTACTTGATTAATGACCGCTTGAAGCCATTTCAGCTCATTCTGCAGGACTAAATGATTATCTATCTCCATAGCTCAAGAAAAGTTGTTCTACATCATCTAAATTGGCATCTATCCATCGAAAATAGAGTAACGCTGTATTTGGATTAAGTTGATTGGCCTGCAACATATCCAAAAAGCTTATTTGTACATTGTTGGTTATGTGCGGAGCAAATGGTACCGGTTGATCGTGAAAATCATAATCAAAAAAATCGCTTACCCATTGATTCCTATTGACTCTTTGACTAATCAAATCGCTAATGAATATATCTAACTTCTCATCTCTGACTACCAGCTTTTTAGCTTTAAAAAAGTTAGGTGTACGATTCGATTCCCGATGATAGTATTCGATATCCTTAGATTGGATTGTTTTAGCCGAAGAGTGTCCAAAGATATCCACAAGTCCGAAATTCTCTGAATCCGTGGCGATTTCAAGTTCTGCCTTATGAGAACTTGCAATCGCCAAGGTCCAATCGGAATTTGTGGCGCATTCGGTAACCACATAAACCTCCCTAAATGAAAATAAAGTTTGCGTTAGTTTAATGATTAACTCATCTTTGATTGCACTCCAATTGGCTATTTTAACCGACTCAGGGTTGTTTCCTCGAAAAAAGTAACTGCCCGAGGAATCAAAAGCCAAAACTTGTTTGCTAAATTCAAATTCTCCTTCAATTGGATTATTCCCAGAGCCTCTGCCCGAATAGGGTTTCGTGACCCCATCACTAAAACTCCAATTTGCAGGATTTAGTCTCAAGCCAAATTCGATACTTTTCTCTTCCGGTATAATAATAGATTTTCTATAAATATTTCCCAGTACGATCACCTCCCCATTCCGTATCTGAAAAAAATCTCCCGGATACATACTCTGGTTAATGGGTTTCGAAGGAATAAACCCTCCCGTTTTGAGATAAAACCCTCTGTAATATTTTTTATATACTTGATCCATATTGGCTTATTTAAAATCACTCACTTTTCATTAAAAAAACTCGCCTAACTAGGATGCTAAAGCCGCTGCATTTGCCGCTGCTAATCCAGCTTGAAGGGAACTTAAGTTCACTTGAGCCTTATTAAACTTAATAGTAACTTGATTGAGTTGGTCTGTTACTTCTTTACTGGCTTTACGCTCTGTGTTGTAGTCCTTTTTGGCCTTCTTATATGCCTTTTTAACAAGGTTTTCTAAACATTGCTTATAGGTTGAAGTATCTTTCATTCCAGGCCCTTCAGCACTTTCTTTTCTACCTCGAAGTACCTCATAGAGTTGAATAGCTTGTCTATATTCTAATGCCGAGGCAGCTTCAGATTCAACACTTGTTGCTTCAGCTGCATAAGTAGATTGAAGCCCAACCAATGTAAGCGCAACGGCATCATTAGCGTCTTTACCAATGGTATTTACCAAGTCTATAAGTTCATCCGAAATCAAAGGATTTTTCGCTTTCTTTTTAATAATAATATTTGAAAGTTTATTAATTACTTCGGCCGAATAGATCAACTCATCCATGACTTCTTTGATTCCCTTGGAAACGTCTTTTATCTTATCGTCGGCCAAGACCATTTCATCAAAAGCAATATTAGAATTATCCTTTAAACTGGTAACGTCTTGAATCAATTGATCCAACAAGTCCACATTTGCTCGCGTATGGTCTCTAGTGGCTTCGGCCTCTGCCAAATACTCTAGGTACTCATTGTTTTTTTCGGTTAACGATGTCACCATGGCTTGATATTGCTCAACTTCGTGTTGCGCATCCAAAACCTCATTGGTTAACAAATCTAATTCGGCTTTTTTTCTTTCAGTAATACCGTATTTTCTTGTCGATTGTATAATCTGTGTGATATCCATAATTATGTAATTTAAAGTGATTAGTTATTTGTTCCTGCATATGTAACAGGAGGTGTTAATGCATAGTTTGTGATCGCATTAGTAAATTCATCGGCAACCTCTTCTGCCGCGGTCGAATAACTCAAAACAACCGGAACATACAGGTTCCCAATTACCAACGGATTTCCAAAATTATCGGTGGTGTCATCCTTTATTAAAGCTTCCCAAGTTGTTGGTGTTTTAGTTGTTGTCACCTTATCTCCTGAGGCAGTACTATTAGATTTGGGCGGCTGAAGATTAGTACTAGGCACCTCTATGGCAGTGGCGGGCGTATAATTGCCATCGGGCACTTGTTCTGCTATCTGCAAATTAAAAAAGAGCCCTGCAGTACCTTCATCTGTAAAATTAATCTTCGATATCGCTTTCTTTTTCTGCGTTTTATACTTTGTTAATTCGGCTTGCGCTTTGTCCATTGCTTTGGTCAAACTATCATTGGCCGTATGCAAGTCGGCGACCACCTTTCGTTGCTTTTGGACCTTTGCTTCCAGTTTTTTAAACTCCTCATCATTAAGGTTTGGGCCATCTTTTAGCAATTGAATCTCTAATTCTTCTAAAGTTGAAATAGCAGGACCTAACTTTTCCTCTACTGTGTTGTTCTTATCGAGTAAAGAATTATAGGTGGTTGTAGCCTCCGCAATCTTAGGATCATAATGATTAGAAATTCGTTCTAATCGCTCTG
>JAHZIZ010000043.1 GCA_022601215.1 Bacteroidota bacterium | reverse complement strand
TGCTCATGAAGTTTTGGAATCAATCTATAAAGATTTGATGCATCAAATCAATGGGTATGTACTTCCTTTTGAGCTAACCAGAAAGCTCAAGATTTTTAAAAAGTATAGTGACAAAAGAAAGATTGAACATTTCCCATCTCTCTATCTAGATATAGAAGACTTTTTATTATTTCAAGATGATTATGCCTCTAAAAGTAAACAAGATTATAGAGAGGTATTTCTAATGGAGTATCCAGCTATCAGCAAGTTTCCTGAATTATATGTAATTTTTCTAGACCCTAGCATTCAGAAGATAGCACTTTCTCGTCTTTTTTTAAAGGAAGCCCTTTCGGCATCGAAAACGCTTTTAGGGAATTTTAAAGATCCTTTTCTTTTACAAGCGGAACGAATTTTAGATGGACCCTTTAGTATCGATCGATATAGCACCCATATAGAAATTAATTCGGCTCAAAAAGAAACCTTAGATTACACCACTGCCTTACAACATAAACTATCCGACAGCCTAGGCAACAATGCAATGTTAAGTATATATAACAGTGCATTTAATAAGCATTTTAATAACTACTACCTACTAGAAACATTTACGGGCATCGTTAATTTGATCCCCGAAGATCTTCTCGTATTAGAGGAAGCTAATATGCCAAGTAAAAGTCAAATGCACCGTCTATTAAAAACCCAAATTCGCAATTTAGAAGACATCAATATAAAGCTGAGTAAGGAAATCCAAGAACGAAAAAACATTCAGAAAGAACTAGAACGCAATGAGCGCTTGTACTCTGCTGTGCTTCATAATTCGTTAAATGCAAATATTATTATTGATCAGAGCGGGGAAATTGTAAGGTGGAATCTTAAAGCAGAAGAGTTATTTAACAAAGACGAAAACCTTTTTAAACTGCTACCAAAAATTTTCACAGTTCCTCTAAAAAAAACACTTCAGGGAAATACATTAAAAGAGATAAAGCAGTTAATAAAACAAAACTTTGAGTTTAGTATGGTCATTGATGGTAAAGAAAATGAATTTCAGCTCAAAATTAGTCCCATTTTCGTAGAGAATGAAGTGCTCTTCTTTTGCATTGCCAACAATGTATCTGGAGACTTCTAAAAGCGCTTGTCGGGTCGACTATAACAGGTCTCAACATAAGGACCCGTTAAAGTTTAGGTCTTCTGCTTCTTTTTCTTAGCAGCTGGAAACAATACATTATTTAGAATAAGACGATATCCCGGAGAATTAGGATGTAATGCCAATTCGGTTTTAGCATCCCCTACTCTATGCTGATAATCTTCAGGGTCATGACCTCCGTAAAATGTAAAAAACCCTTTTCCTCTTATACCGTGTATATACCTAGCTTCTCCATTGGTCTTCAATTCTCCCATGACTAACACATTCGACTTTACCTGATCTCTCTGAAAGGAAGTTGTCTGTCCCATAAATCCTTTGACCAAGGCTGTATGGTTCTGAACCAACATACATGGAATAGGATCCCACTTAGCGCTATAATCCATTAAACTAAAATAATCAATTTCCTTCTTAACACTTCGCTTGGTGGTCATATCGATAGAAGAAAACTCATAAACCATCGGACTGCGCTCCAACGTAAAATCTTTAAAGGCAAAAGACTTACTAAAATCTAATTTACTCTGATATCCAGAATCACTAGAATCCCCATCGAACATAGGTTCACATATGTCAACGTCTTCTGCAGCAAGAGCTATATCGAAACTGTCTGTTGCGCTGCACATAGCAAACATAAAGCCACCTCCTATTACATAATCTCTAATTTTTAGCGCTACATCTCTTTTTGACTCGGATACTTTACTATAACCTAATTTGGTTGCTAATGCCTCAGCGCTCCTCTTATTTTCAATGTACCAAGGAGCAGCTCGGTAATTTCTATAAAACTTACCATATTGTCCTGTAAAGTCTTCATGATGTAAATGCAACCAATCAAATAATAGTAATTGATCGCTCAATACTTCCTCATCATATACGGTTTCATAAGGGATTTCTGCATATGTCAATACCATAGTTACGGCATCATCCCAAGGCTGATTTCCTTTAGGTGAGTAGACCGCTACTTTGGGCGCTTTTTCCAAGACTACCGCTTCCATATTTTGCGATGGACTGCTAATTTCTTCTAAAATACTATTGGCTTGCGCATCACTTATCACTTCAAAACTGACACCTCGAATTTGGCATTCCTTTCGGATATCTGCCGCATCTGGCAATAAAAATGAACCACCGCGATAGTTAAGCAACCACTTAGCTTTCATTTGTCTCTCTAAGGTCCAATAGGTAATTCCATAAGCTTTGAGGTGTTCGGCCTGACTTTCGGCATCCATCGGTATTAGTATATAGGATGCATAGCTTTGAACCGAAAAAAACAAAGCAAAAAAGAATAGAAGTAATCTCGTCATAGGGCTAAGATAACTACAAAATGTGAGCCAAGAAATCAGAAATTCATAAAGAAATGTTACAACATGGAATTCGAGCAATTAAAACAATATTAGCAATACAACTCAACGTCTAAAATTGTGTGTCGTGCTTCACTGGAAATTGCTTTGGAATATGATCTACAGGTTCCCCTAAGTTTTGCCTCAAATCAATTTCAATGCCTCTAGCAATTGTAGAAATTGGAACATCATTAGCGGTTTCTTCGAATGGATTCTCTCCGGTTCTCCCTATACGCTCCATAGTATGGAATACCCATGCGACAATTACGTAAAACGGAACGCATAACCAAATAAAGTATTTTCCTAAGAAGCTATGATCAGTCGCAATATTGGCTCCAATTTCTGCAAATTGAGGTGCCAATGCCAATGGTAATAACAAGACAAAAATCCACATAAAAAAATGGTTTAGCGTTGCAAAATGTCTTGGGTAGGGAAAGTTTTTTATACGTTCACTTTTACCTTGCAAAGTGAACAATTCCTGCAGAATAGCCTCAAGCTCCAAAAACGAAAATTCCCAAACTAATCCCTTTTCTTTTAGCGCTCTAAGATGATGAGACTGTAAATAGAGTAAGGCAGTCTGTTTGTTCCCTTTTCCCATCACATAATCCAAATCATCCTTAGAAATATAGGGTTTCAAGTCATCTTCTAAATTAGCATCCACCTCGGGAGGACGCATACCCCATTCTTGATTTGTTCTATGCTTCGCCGTTGTTTCCCATGGTCTAGACGCTCTCATAGCATGTCGTAAAGCCGTCATCCAAGCAATATGTCGGTAGGTTAATGCTTTGATCTGCGTTTGTTTTTCCTCATCGGATAAAGGGGTCTCTGCATGTTCATTGGTAACCATGTCCTGAACAAACATTCCTAGCGTTCTGGAAGTATTAACAATTCCTCCCCAAATTTTTCTGGCTTCCCATATCCTTCCGTAGGCTGCATTATTTTGAAAACCAATAACAAATGCTACGGCTGTTCCAATTAATGCCAAGGGAGTCCATGGAATTTTAAGCCACGCCAAATCGAAGAAAAAGTAGATGGCTACCCATGCACTAATTATGATTAAAAATAAGAGTGTTTCGAAACGGGTCCACCAAGCCATTTGGAAGGTAGAATAAGTTTTTTTTGTGAACATAGTGTATGAATTAGTGAGTTCTGAAGTATCATATACTACCCGTAGTATCACATTCAGATCGTCACACTAATATAGTCACATTGTTTTAATCCAAAAAATAGTATCACTATAGTGGTAAGTTGCAGTAATTCTAAAAAGGAATACCGTCATCGCCATCATCGGGTGATGGTCCATCATTCATTGCACTACCAAATGCTTCATCTGCAGAAGGCAAATGACCCACTTTAAAAGTATCATCGTTAGCCGCATCGTTCATTCGGGAATGAATTTCTGTAGGGTAATCGAAAGTTTCCAAGTTCTCAAAACGTCCTAAATGGCCAACAAACTTTAACCGGATTTCATCCAAACCTCCATTACGGTGCTTGGCTACAATAAATTCTCCTTGACCAGCAGTTGGCGTACGTTCCTCATCATCCCATTCATCAATTTTATAATATTCTGGACGATAAATAAAAGACACAATATCTGCATCCTGCTCAATAGCTCCAGATTCACGAAGGTCGGAAAGCAGAGGTCTTTTACTCCCTCCACGAGTTTCTACGGCACGTGATAACTGCGACAAAGCAATTACTGGCACATTCAATTCTTTTGCCAGCGCTTTTAAGTTTCGCGAAATGGTTGAAATCTCTTGCTCTCGATTTCCACCATTCTTACTCCCTCCGGCCGTCATTAACTGCAAGTAATCAATCATAATCATTTTAATTCCGTGCTGAGAAGCTAGACGTCTTGCCTTGGCTCGCAGATCAAAAATAGATAATGAAGGAGTGTCATCAATAAATAAAGGTGCCTTTTCCAGTCCCTTTACTTTTACATTAAGTTGCTCCCATTCATGTTTTTCAAGGTTTCCGGTACGTAGCTTTTCAGAAGAAAGGCCAGTTTCAGAAGAAATAAGACGTGTTATTAATTGTACTGAAGACATTTCACAAGAGAAAAAAGCAACAGGCACATTGTATTCTACCGCCATATTTCTAGCCATAGACAAGGTAAGTGCTGTTTTACCCATACCAGGACGAGCTGCAATGATAATTAAATCACTAGGTTGCCATCCGGAAGTCAATTTGTCCACTGCGCTGAATCCAGAAGGAATTCCTGAAAGTCCTTCCCGATTCGCAATTTCTTCAATCTTTTTCTTTGCCTGAATAACTAAGCTCTGAGCTGTTTCTGAAGAACGCTTAATATTTCCTTGTGTAATATCATACAACTTGGCTTCTGCGGTATCTAGTAAATCGAAAACATCGGTTCCCTCGTCATAAGATTCTTCAATAATCTCACTAGATATTTTAATAAGACTACGTTGAATGAACTTTTGGAGTATGATACGGGCATGGAACTCGATGTGTGCAGATGACGACACTTTTTGAGTTAATTGAATAAGGTAAAACTCCCCTCCCACCAATTCCAGCTTCTTTTCCTTCTTAAGACGGGATGAAACGGTTAATAAGTCAACTGGTTCACTGTTTTCGAACAAATTAAAAATGGCCTCAAAGATATGCTTGTGCGCATCCTTGTAAAACACATCTGCATGTAAGATATCTATAACTTCATCAACTCCTTTCTTATCGATCATCATTGCTCCTAACACAACTTCCTCTAAATCAACAGCTTGAGGAGGTATTTTTCCTTTTTCTAAAGAAATTACCTGAGAGCCACGAGGGCTAAATGAAGTGTGAGGTTTAATTTTTTCCATAAAGCGAATGTAAAGAAATTGTTATGAGATACTCTTTTTCAAGGTATCCGACTATTCACTGGTCTTCAACAATTGAACTGTTGAAAACTCCAAAATATTGTTAATAAGCCTAAAAAAAATCCGAGAGCAACGCCTCGGATTTTGTAAAGAGTTGCTATTGCTGAATCTAGCCTTTGAAGACTCCCATTTCAGAATATTTATCCATCCGTTGGTTGACCAAATCTTTTGGTGATAAGTCTTTCAATTCACCGAATACTTTAGAAATGGCTTTCGCAACTTCAACGAATGTTTTTTCTCTGTTCGTATGTGCTCCACCCAATGGTTCTTTTACCACCTGATCAATGAGCTTTAATTTTTTCATATCTGAAGAGGTCAACTTCAGAGCTTCGGCTGCTTGTTCTTTAAATTCCCAACTGCGCCATAAAATAGAAGAACAACTCTCTGGAGAGATCACAGAATACCAAGTGTTTTCTAACATTAACACCTTATCGCCTACTCCTATTCCTAAGGCTCCTCCACTGGCTCCTTCACCAATAATCACTACAATGATTGGCACTTTAAGTCGTGTCATCTCAAGAATGTTACGCGCAATGGCTTCTCCTTGTCCACGTTCTTCGGCTTCAATTCCTGGAAAAGCACCAGGCGTATCGATTAAGGAGACTACGGGAATCCCAAACTTTTCTGCCGACTTCATTAAGCGCAATGCTTTACGATACCCTTCAGGATTTGCCATACCGAAGTTACGATATTGACGCGTTTTAGTATTGAATCCTTTTTGTTGCCCAATGAACATATAACTCTGATCTCCAATTTTTCCAAGTCCACCAATCATGGCCTTGTCGTCTTTAAAATTACGATCTCCGTGTAACTCTAAAAAAGAATCCCCACAGATGGCACTGATATAATCCAACGTGTAGGGACGGTCAGGGTGACGAGACAACTGTACACGTTGCCATGGTGTCAAGTTTTTATATATGTCTTTTTTTGTTTCCGTTAATTTCTTTTCAATCTGCGCACAGGTTTCCGTTACATCTACATCGCTATCCTCACCAATCTGGCAAGCCTTCTCGTATTGTTCCTGTAATTCCTTTATAGGTAATTCAAATTCAAGATATTCCATAAGTATGAATTCACTTTTGTTTTTGGTCCAGTGTACAAAGATAAAATTTTGTGGCTAGATGGAAGAAGTTGTGCCCCTTTTTCTTTGTCTTCGAGTTTTAATAATTCCGTTGGCGACCACGGTAGCTACAATAAGGAGGGCGCCATAATAAAATTGAGGCTGCATATATTCGCTGTCTTTTAAAATGAGAAGGGCCAACACAATGCCATACACTGGCTCCAAATTAATGGTAAGCATCACAGTATAAGGACTTAACCATTTCATAACATGAATAGAAGCTATAAAGGCATAGGCCGTACATGCCGAAGCTAAAATAAACAGGTAGATCCAATCTGTTGTAGAAACAGTAAAAAAATCGGTAGTAAAACCGTTGCTAAACAGCAGATAGACACTGATGCATACGACCCCAAAGAACAACTCATATAGGGAGATCACAGAGGCGTCATATTGTTCGGCAAACTTTCCATTTACTACAGAAAATACTGCACTCAAAAAGGCCGAAATAAGGGCTAATACTATACCCTCCACATAGGATCCTTCTGCTCTAAATATAATATATAACCCTGCAATCACTATCAAACCAAACAAGACCTCATACCAAATAACCTTTCGCTTGTAATAAATGGGTTCAAGAATGGCGGTAAAAAAGGCTCCAGTAGACATGACAGACAAGGCTATCGACACGTTGGACGCTTTTATGGCTCCAAAAAAAGTAAGCCAATGCAG
>JAHZIZ010000367.1 GCA_022601215.1 Bacteroidota bacterium | reverse complement strand
ATTTACGTCAATTCCCCGTGCCGAAACATCGGTGGAAACCATAAATTGTAAATTCTTCTTTTTAAAGGCACGCATAACCTTGTCTCTCTCCTTCTGTTGCATGTCACCTTCTAAGGCACCCACAGAAAAACCTTCTTCAATAAGCTCTTTAGCCAAGCTTTGAGTTCCGGCTTTAGTACGGCAAAATATAATGCCTCGCTCTTCTCCCACCCCATCAAGTAGACGTATAAGTACATTGACTTTATCCTTTATTGCTGTAGTAATAAATTGATGTTCTATATTCGCGTTTACCAGACTATTTTCGCTCACACTAATATGCATGGCATCAGCAGACATATAATTTGAAATAATCTGTTTAATTCCTTCTGGCATCGTTGCCGAAAACAAATAGGTATGCTTTTGAGTTGGCGTACTACTTAAAATAGTGGTTAGCTCTTTCTTAAAACCCATACTAAGCATCTCATCCGCCTCATCCAATACGACAGTTCGCACTTTATTGAGGTTCACAGCTTTTCTAGCCAATAAATCTACAAGACGCCCAGGCGTAGCAACAATGATATGTGTGGTTCGCTTTAATCGAGCCAATTGGCGATCTATCTTTTCTCCCCCATAAACTCCCTCAGCAAAAATTTTATCATCACAATACTTTGTGTATTTGAAAAGTTGTTTTTGTATTTGCTGAACCAATTCTCGTGTAGGTGCTAAAATCAACGCTTGTACCTCAGAATCTGAAGTTATGATAGATTGTAACACAGGCAAACCAAATGCAGCTGTTTTACCAGTTCCCGTTTGGGCCAAACCAATAATATCTCTTGGTTTATCTAATAGAATAGGGATGATTTCCTCCTGAATCTCAGTGGGAATCACAATCTTCAATTCTTTTAATCCTTTTACTAAATCGTTTCTAACGCCTAGCGCTTTAAATGTACTCATACTTATCATTAAAAGATGCCACAAAGGTACTTCCATTTACGCTACTTACCGCCTAAATGTTAGATTACCTTCTATTCTGGGCAAATAGTGTCATTATCTTGTATTTTTGAATTGGTAAAACCCCTTAGTATGCAAAAAGACATTGATAGGCATTTTAAATTATATAAGCCCGCTGGATATCTTAGTCAGTTTATAAGTCATGAAGCTAAGGCTCACAAAAAGAAATACCTGGGTGGCCTATATCAATTCCCTGAGAACACTATGGCCGTGGGACGTCTCGATGAAAATAGCGAAGGATTGTTGTTACTTACAACCAATGGTAAAGTAAGCCATGCGATTACCGGAAGAGGATACGAGAAAGAATATTTTGCTCAAGTTGATGGGATCATTACTGAAGATGCAATCGAACAATTACGACAGGGAGTTGTCATTAGCATTTCAGGTAAACCTTATACTACTATGACTTGTGAAGCTAATAGCATACCTATTCCAAGTCTACCAAAGGCCCAACACAGAATCCGAGATGATAGACATGGTCCAACTAGTTGGGTGGCCATTACAGTGACCGAAGGTAAGTTTAGACAAATTCGAAAAATGACTGCCGCAGTTGGATTTGCAACACTTCGATTGGTTCGAGTACGCGTAGGAGATATTTTCTTAGATTCTATGCAGCCTGGTGATTGCGAAGCGCTTTATGGACTTGAAAAATATATTACTCCTTGATGACAATTATACTTGCCCGATTTCCCGTTAGAAGATTCCATTCCTTGGCAGAAATGATAAACCCATTATCGTCATATACGTGCAATTCGGCCGTATTAGGGCCCGAACTTCCCTGATTCAAAGCTTCAAATTCGATAGTGTTGGTTCCTGGCTCAAGATTTAATGTAAATCCCGAAAAGGTTCCTCCAAGGTATACTTGTGATTGAACAATATCTTGATTGACATATACCCTAATGAGGTCTCCATCTACATATTCGTGGTCTCGATATTTTACACTCACGAAAACAGCTCCAGTCTTCACATCACCTAAATACTGATCCTTCCCATATTCGGGCAAGGGCTCTTTATCTTTAGTAAATGCCTTAGGGGTTTTTCCTATATTATTCTCTAACAAGCCATCTGTCTTACGCATGTCAAATGCCTCTGGTTGCGTAGTACCTAAAGACATATTCGTCTTTGGGTCACGTTCATCTTTTGGCGTCGTGAGACTCGGTTTTTCTCGAGCCGGCAACTCAAACCCATTTGGGGTTGGAGTATCTCTATCCTCCACCTCAAACTGAATGGTATTAGTATTCGTTTCTAATTGCCCGAACACAGTAGTCGCAGAAATCAAAAAAAGCAATAACATATATCGTCTCATGGTGTACAATTCTAATAACAAGCTAACAAATATTGAACCAAACTTATTTCTCTTTGGTCTTATTTTTTAGGGCTGACTTACGTTTCTTCCGAAGAAATATATAAACCAACAGCATAACAACGGGAACAATGATATATACAATTACCTCTAACGGATTGTTCACGTCAATTTGGTTGGTCTTTGATGCCTCCGACTGAAATAAAGAAATCATATATTTTAATCATTTTGCGCCTGCAAAGTTACAACAAAGGGGTTTCATTCACTTTATAACTTCCGTGTAAGAAATTTCAGAAAAAGAAATGAAAGAAAAGCCCGACTCACACTTATTTAACAAAAATATAGCGTTTATTAACTTGATTTTTACACGATATTTTGGTTCTTGCAGTCACAAACCTTAAATAACTTAGTAATGAAAAAAGTAATCGCACTAACCCTACTTAGTGGATCGATGCTATTGGTATCCTGTGTTTCTAAAAAGAAATATGTAGCACTGGAGAGCCAATACAATGAAACCCGTTCCACTTTATCAAAAACACAATTAGAAAAAGAACAAATCGAGGCTAAATTTGCCAAGATTGAAGACCGAGTTGCAAATTACAATGCAAAGATTAGCTCGCTAAGTGATGCCAATGTTAAATTGGAGAACACGAGTTTGAAAAACTACGGAAATGTTGTTTTATCAAATGAAGATAAAGAGCAAATGAAAACGGCACTCGCCAACGTAGATCAAAATGAATTGGCTCAGGCAAGAACTTTAGAGGATTCAATGAATTTGATTATCTCTCATAATCTCAAGAAGAATCTTGACAATTCATTTATTACGGAAGGTGAAGAAGATCAAATTTCCGTCGATGTAGATGAGACGGTTGTTATGATTACCATTAGCGACAAAATGCTCTTCAATTCAGGAAGTTATCGTATCAGCTCAAAAGCCGACGGTTTATTACAACGTTTGGCAAATGTCATTAATAGTGAACCCGCAATGGAAGTTCTTATTGAAGGTCATACGGATGCCCAAACGATAAAGCCAGGCGCCGCCGTTAAAGATAACTGGGATCTTAGTGTAGAACGTTCCACAGCGGTGATTCGAAAATTGCAAAATGATTTTGGGGTAGATCCTTCAAAATTGATCGCTGCAGGTAGAAGCAGCTATCAGCCACTTACCGAAAATGAAACCAAAGAAGGGCGTTCTCTGAATAGAAGAACTCGAATTGTAATTCTCCCTAATTTAGATAAGTTCTTAGCTTTATTAAGCGCTAATTAAAAAACTTATTTACAGTAATTTAGAAAAGGCCTTGCCAAT
>JAHZIZ010000366.1 GCA_022601215.1 Bacteroidota bacterium | reverse complement strand
GGATTCTTCTCAACTAGTGCTTTAATAACATGGGCTCCCAAATCGTCTGTTCGCACAGCACTAAGCGTCCCTTTATAATTTCCAATTGGAGTTCTAACCCCGTCAATGATATATGCTTCTTTCATAATTATTCTTTCCAATCTTTTGTGGTTCGATACACAACTCCTTTAAAAAGTGCTACCAACTCATCTCCGCGTTTTACTTCTACGATATTAAAACCGACTTTCTTTTTTTGCAAATTGACTGTTGCCTCGGCCGTAATATAATCACCTTCTTCCAATGCTTCGATATGATTAACACTGGTCTCAATAGATACGGCATATTTTCCATGTGTATTTGCTGTAAAACCGAAAGCAGTATCCGCCAAAGAATAGCTAATGCCTCCATGGGCATAGTTCATGCTATTAAGCATTTCCTTTCGAATAGTCATGCCCACCTTAACGTGACCTATTTCACATGTTAATATTTCAATTCCCAACCAACTACTATAAGCATCTTGGGATAACATTTTATATGGAATTTTAGCACCTTCCATTAAAAAAATGTTTGGTTTTTCGATTTCATTTTTCTTAAAATAGGGGAACAACGATACCGATCTTCGTGGTATACATCGTACATTCTATCCAACTCATTCACACACCAATCAATCCCTTTTTCATCTGCCCAAGCCAATAGTCCTTTCGGGTAGTTTACACCTTTCGTCATAGCATTATCAATATCCTTGGCTGAGGCAATATTTAAAAACAAGGCGTCGGCGGCCTCATTGATAAGCATGATTAAAACTCGTTCAAAAATTGACGTAGCTAAATTACTATCATCATTCGGTATCGGCTTTTCAACACCTTCGCCATATTCATAATATCCTTTACCTGACTTTCGTCCAAGGTAACCCGCTTCACTCAATCTTTTTTGGGTAAAGGATGGTCGATATCTCGGATCGTAATAAAACTCTTTAAAAACAGTTTCTGTGACGGTATAATTCACATCATTGCCAATAAAATCCATCAATTCGAACGGCCCCATTCTAAATCCACCTTGAGATTTCATTGCTTGATCTATGGTTGCAAAATCTGCGCCTCCTTCTTCATAAATCCTCAACGCTTCACCATAAAAAGGGCGAGCAACACGATTTACAATAAAACCTGGAGTATCTTTTGCTAATGCAACTATCTTCCCCCAAGATTCGATCGTTTCTTGTGTAATACTTTTAATTTTTTC
Source organism: Bacteroidota bacterium (assembly GCA_022601215.1). Classification (GTDB taxonomy): domain Bacteria; phylum Bacteroidota; class Bacteroidia; order Flavobacteriales; family Flavobacteriaceae; genus Aureisphaera. Next base: position 4,508 of record JAHZIZ010000366.1, on the reverse strand, counting down.
TGAAGTCTGAATGGCTGGAATTACTTCTACCAAACGCATTAGAGGTGCTGGATTAAAGAAATGAATTCCAACACAACGTGATGGATGTTTTAAACTAGCAGCAATAGAAGCAATGGATAACGAAGATGTGTTAGATGCAATGATACAATTCTCACTCACATACCCTTCCAATTCGTGAAACACCTTCTTTTTAACGTCTAAATTTTCAACAATCGCTTCAATAGTAAGATCTGATGCTGCCAAGGCGTCCAACCTTTTGACATATTCAATATTTCCTTGAATTCTGTTTTTTTCTTCGGAATCGATTCGACCTTTTTCAATGAGACGATTCAATATTTTTTCCAATGACACTTTAGCCTTATCCAAGGCAGCGTCATTGAGATCAAATAATTTAACTGCACAACCTGCGGTGGCGGCTACTTGTGCTATACCAGAACCCATTGTTCCAGCCCCTATGATTCCAACTTTTTTGACCATCTACTTTCCTTTGAAATTTGGTTTTCTTTTTTCTACAAAAGCAGCTACTCCTTCGGCATAGTCATCACTCTGTGCAGCTTCAATTTGCAATTTACTTTCTAGTTCTAGTTGGGTGGAAAGATCATTGGTTAACGACTCATTCAACAATAGTTTTGTCATTCCCAAAGCCTTAGTTGGCATCATAGACATGACGACTCCAAGTTTGATAACCTCTTCAGGGAACACATCGGCAGGAAATACTTTGTACAACATTCCCAATTTTTCCGCTTCTACAGCTCCAACTTTATCTCCTGTCATCATGAGTGCAGAAGCTTTCTGAAACCCTATAATTCTAGGAAGAAAAAATGTACCTGCACTATCTGGAATCAACCCAATTTTACTAAACGCTTGTATAAAACTCGCGTTTTCAGAACCAACCACTATATCGCAAGCCAACGCAATATTGGCACCTGCACCGGCCGCAACGCCATTCACTGCTGCAATCACTGGTTTTTTAATAGCTCTTATCCGAGTAATTATAGGATTATAATGCTCTTCTAGAATTTTTTTAAACCCAGGGTTTTGATCAGGGTTCGTTACTTCTTGCAAATCTTGACCTGCACAAAAGGCCTTTCCTTTACCCGTGATGATAATTGCTCGAATCTCGTCATTGGCGGCACATATATCTAATTGATTTTGTAATTCTAAAGCCATTTCCCTATTAAAACTATTAAAAACTTCCGGGCGATTTAGGGTTAACATCGCAAGATTGTTTTGGGTATTGACTTGAATAAATTGACTCATATTTTTTTTATTTCAAACATTTAAAATAGTCAAAAGGTTCTTGACAATCGTCACATTGAAACAATGCTTTACAGGCCGTAGATCCAAATTGACTCACCATATGGGTTTGAGTGCTCCCGCACTGAGGGCACTTTACTAATTTTTTATTCCCTAATAAAGCTTCTTTATCTGCCGTTTCAGACAACGGCCTTGCAATTCCATATTCCTCCATTTTCACCAATCCGTCTTCACTAATCCAATCGGTACTCCAAGCAGGGCTTAAAATGAGTTCCACTTCCACTTTTTTCCCTTCTTTGGCAAAGGCAGCAGTTAAATCATCTCCAATTACATCCATGGCGGGACAACCTGAATAGGTTGGTGTAAGTTTAATTCTAACCACGCCATTCTCCTCAATTGCCTCACGAATCACCCCAAGATCTAACACTGTAAGAACTGGAATCTCCGGATCGGATACTAACGCTAAGGTAGCCAACAAATGTTCTTGTATGTTCGGTTGTAAAGCTATCGTCATCAATAAAGGATTTAAATTCAACTAGGAATGCTACCAATTCATATTTGGGTAGGTACGTTGCATGTATTGTAAATCACTTAACAAATATCCCATGTGTTCACTGTGAGTTCCTTTTTTACCTCCTCGTGTAAAGTATTTACTTTCGGGTGTTGCCAAAGTTGCTTCTTCTAGAAGATCGGACACTTCCTTATAATATGTATCCTTAAGTTTAGAAACATCAACTCCAATACCTTGGGCAGTCATAACAGCATCGGCTGCGGTGCTATCAAAAAGCTCATCCGTATAGGTCCACAAATCATCAATAGCCTCCTGTATTTTAGCATGGCTCTCTTCTGTACCGTCACCTAATCTCTTTATCCAGTCTCCCGAAAAACGCTTATGATAACTCACTTCTTTGATTCCCTTTTTTGCTATAGCCGCCAAGGTTTCATCTTTAGAACCCTGCAATTCCTTCAGAAATAGAAGATGAAACACATCAAATAAATATTGACGCGCCATAACATATCCAAAATGAGTGTTAGGTTGTTCCACTAACAGTACGTTGGTATATTGCTTTTCAAGACGTAAGAATGCAATGTCATCTTCGGTCCTATCATCTCCAGCAAGCTTCGCAGCATATTGAAAATAGCTTCGGGTCTGCCCAATTAAATCCAAGGAAATATTGGTTCCTGCAATATCCGTTTCCAGACTAGGTCCATGTCCGCAAAGCTCACCAAGGCGTTGACCTAGAATCAAACTATTGTCGGCAATACCTAGAATATAATTATATAAATCTTCGTTCATAATACAGTTAAAGAGGGCTATCCCTCACCCCCAAGAAGGGGCATTAAGACTCCTATATTTACAGGAATTAGTTACATATGTTTCACTTCGTCTGGTAAATCATAAAAAGTAGGATGACGGTATACTTTGTCTTGAGCTGGTTCAAACAACTCTCCATTGTCGGCTGGGTTCGATGCAGTGATATCTTTACTTTCTACCACCCAAATACTTACTCCTTCGTTACGTCGTGTATATACATCCCTTGCATTTTCAAGAGCCATTTCTGCATCTGCGGCATGCAAGCTTCCAAAATGACGATGTTCCAGTCCATTCTTACTTCGTACAAATACTTCCCATAAGGGCCAATTCTTACTCATATCTAAGATTCTAAATTGCTTCTTTCAATTTTTTCTTTTCAGTTTTTTCGGCATAGGCCATGGCAGCATCTCTTACCCAAGCACCTCTTTCCCAGGCTCCAACTCGGTCTTTCATACGTTTTTTGTTGCAAGGCCCATGCCCCTTCACTACCTGCCAAAACTCGTCCCAGTCTATTTCTCCAAAATCATAACTGCCTGTTTCTTCATTCCATTTAAGATTTGGGTCGGGTATCGTCAAACCTAAAATATCCGCTTGAGGTACTGTTTGATCAATAAACTGTTGACGTAATTCATCATTCGTTTTTCTTTTAAGCTTCCATTTCATTGACTGTTCTGTATGCACAGATTCAGCATCTGTAGGGCCCAACATCATCAAACTTGGCCACCACCATCTATTTAAAGCATCCTGAGCCATTTCTTTTTGCTCTGAGGATCCATTGCAAAGTTTCAACATAATTTCGAAACCTTGACGTTGATGAAAACTCTCTTCTTTACATACACGCACCATCGCTCTTGCATAGGGGCCATAGGAAGTATTACATAGAGGCACTTGATTAATGATAGCCGCTCCATCTACAAGCCAACCAATAGCTCCCATATCTGCCCATGTCACGGTAGGATAATTAAAAATTGAAGAGTACTTCGCTTTCCCAGAATGTAATTGTTCATACAATTCGTTGCGTGAAATCCCAAGGGTTTCACAGGCCGAATACAAATACAAACCATGGCCTGCTTCGTCTTGAACTTTGGCTAGCAAAGCTGCCTTTCTTCTTAAAGAAGGTGCTCTTGAGATCCAGTTTCCTTCTGGAAGCATCCCTACAATTTCTGAATGGGCGTGCTGTGAAATCTGACGAATGTGCGTCTTTCTGTATTTCTCAGGCATCCAATCCTTAGGCTCTATTTTTTCATCACGAGCAATACGTGCTTCAAAAATTTCTTCTAGGTTTTTAACTTCTTTTTCACTCATATCTTCTTGCTTTACTCTGTGTAGTATTACACATCAAAATCGACAGTTACTTTGTCTGAAGTAGGAACTGCTTGACAGCTCAATACAAAATTTTGCGCCACTTCTTTTTCCTCTAAGGCATAATTTATTTTCATCTCAACACTCCCATCTATCACTTCGCACTTACAAGTACTACAAACTCCACCTTTACAAGCGAAAGGTAAATCGGCACCCGCCCCTAACGCTGCATCTAAAATATTATCATACTCCTTAGTCATTGTGAAGGTAAATTCTTTTCCTCCATCTACTATAACCACTTCAACTCCTTCAACGTTCTGTTTTGCCAATCGTTCTTGCCGTGCTTTATCCTCTTCAGTAAGGCCAGTGACAAACAATTCAAAATGCACCAGTTCCTTAGGCAACCCCGCATTCACTAAATAATTACTTACATAAGTCACCATTTCTTCAGGTCCACACAAAAACACCTCGCTGGTATCTGGAATATCAATAAAAGTCTTGGTTAATATTTTCATCTTATCATCATCGAAACGACCATTTAACCAAGGTATATCTCGACGCTCTTTGGTTAAAAAGTAATAGATTTCTAACCTTCCGAAGTACTGATTTCGAAGTTGTTCTAATTCTTCAGATC
>JAHZIZ010000365.1 GCA_022601215.1 Bacteroidota bacterium | reverse complement strand
CATGCCAATATTAACAGCGAAGTGTAAAAAGAGAATCGCAGCTACGCTATATCCATATACACGGCTAAATTGCGATTTTTGCCTTTCGGCCAAAAGTAAAACTCGGATAATTAAGAATACAAACAGAAAAATTACGGCAATGGAACCTAAAAAACCCCATTCTTCTCCAACGGTAGTAAAGATATAATCTGTTTGTTGTTCGGGGACAAAATTTCCTTTTGTTTGTGTTCCCTGTGTCCATCCTTTACCAGTCCAACCACCACTTCCAATGGCAATTTCACTCTGATTGGTGTTATACCCAATTCCTTTGGTGTCAGTGTCTTTTCCAAGAACAATATTAAAACGATCTCGGTGGCGTTGCTCAAAGACATTGTTAAAGACGTAGTTTACAGATAAGGTAAATCCTATACATGCGGCAGCAATAATAACATAAGGCGCCCAACGCCTTTTCTTGTTTTTACTCTTATAAAAGTAAAGTGCAATTGCAGTAAGAATGACCACAAGCGCTATGCCTGGAACACCAAGTATTAATGTTCCTACAAATAAGGCCGCAGCAAAGAATCCAAGTAAAAGGAACACAAAATGGAGCCCTTCTCTATACATTGGAAAAATAAAAGCAGCATAAACTAATGCACTTCCCGGGTCGGGTTGAGGTACAATCAATATGGCTGGAATGGCTAGGATGAGAAAAGCCTTTACTTGATGTTCCAACTTCTTCATGTTGGTTTGGATGTCACTAATATATTTACCTAAGGCTAATGCAGTCGCCGCCTTCGCAAATTCACTGGGCTGTATACTAAAAGCACCAAAAGCGTACCATGAAGTTGCTCCATTGATATTCTTTCCGAAGAGAAATAGCCCAACCAAAGAAAACAAAGCCACTATGTATATGATGCTGGAGAATCGTTCATAAAACTTGGCATCAACGGCGAGAATAAAAATAATAAGCCCAACACTCAACCCAATCCAAAGGAGCTGTTTGGCGTAGGTCTGACTTAAATCAAAAAATCCAACGGCGTTATCATCTAACGAGGCCGAATAAATATTTATCCAACCAAACCCTACCAATAAGAAATAGAGCAGGATGGTTAACCAATCGAATTTGACGTGTCTAGTAATGTTATTCATCAACGGTTAATAGTAAAAGGTTCTCCTGTATAGGGTTTTGCATATTCTTCCTCTAAACTACCGTTAAGAATCTTCGTTTCTAAATCGGTGCGAGTAATTTCCCCCTTCAAATATTTTTCAATCATCAAACTGGCAATTGGAGCTGCCCATCGGCTTCCCCAGTATCCATTTTCAACAAAAACTGCCATGGCAATTTTTGGATTGTCCTTGGGTGCAAAGGCAATAAATACAGAATGATCTGTTAACTGCATTCGTTGACCATCTATTTTTGTGAAATTCTCTGAAGTCCCCGTTTTCCCACATATTTCAATCCCAGGCACTCTAACGCGATGTGCAGTACCATGGGGATTCTCATAAACACCAAAAAGGCCTTCTATTACGGGTTCAAAATGTTCCTTGGCAATCGTGGTTTCAATACGTTTGGTATATTTTAAAGGTATGGTATCAGTTCCGGAAACACTTTTAATAATATGCGGACGATAGTAATATCCTCGATTGGCAATGGCCGCTGTGAAATTCGCCATTTGCATGGGCGTCATTAATATTTCCCCCTGTCCAATTGAATTAGAAATATTAGACGTAGGACCCCATCGATATGTTGGGTAGCCAAACGAACGATTGTAATATTTGGAGTCTGGAATTAATCCTTTATTACCAATGGGTAGATCGTATCCTAAGTAATTTCCAAGTCCAAAACTCGTTAAATGGCTTCTCCAACTATCTATGCCAATTTGAGGGGTGTCAAATTTATCTATCGTTCTTCTATAAACCGTGGCAAAGTACGCGTTGCAGCTATTGGCAATTCCATTGACCATGTCTAACGGACTCCTATGATGATGGCATCCCAATGGTTTTTTTCCTCCGTAATTATAACCTCCTCTACAGGAAATTCGTTCGGTGGTACTAATGACTCCTTCTTCGAGACCAATAAGGGCCGTTAAGGCTTTAAAGGGTGACCCTGGCGGGTATTCACCTTTTAAAACACGATCAAAAAGGGGTTTCGCAATGGTGTCGTAATAGAGATTCGTAAAGTTTTTAGAGCGCTCTCTGCCAACCAGTAAAGAAGGGTCGTAATTTGGCGCGGCAACTAATGCTAAAATTTCCCCAGTCGCTGGTTCTAGAGCAACAATGCCTCCCCTTTTATTTACCATGAGTTCTTCTCCATATTGCTGCAATATGGCATCTATAGTGAGGGTAATATCCTTACCTCTTACAGGCAAAGTGTCAAACCGTTTGTTTTTATATGGACCAATGTCTCTATTGAATCGGTCCTTCTGAATATGTTTAACCCCTTTTACACCGCGAAGTACTTCCTCGTATTGTTGTTCTACACCTCCGACACCAATTAGTTCTCCCATTTGGTAATATGGATTTGCCTTGATGATCCGTTCATTTACTTCGGAAATATTTCCTAACACATTGGCAGAGTGATTTACCTGATAATCCCGTAAAGATCGTTTCTGAATATAGAAGCCTTCGTACTTGTACATTTTTTCTGATAATGCAGCATATTCGGTTTTGGTTAATTGTGGGATGACTACCGATGGTAATCGTGGCGAGTAGACTCTTGCCTTTACGAGTCGCTCTATTAGCTTGTTCTGAGTTAAATTCAACAGAGAAGCAAAGGCCAATGTGTCAAGATTTTTTACGTCTTTTGGAATCACCATTACATCATAAGAAGGTTGATTGGAGACCAATAAAGCACCTGTCCTGTCAAGAATATAACCTCGTTGTGGATAGTTGTAAACTTTTTTTATAGCATTATTTTCGGAAAGAGCTTGAAAGGAAGTGTCGTAGATTTGGAGATAAAAAAGACGGCCGGTAAATATGATTCCGGTTGTTAATACCACTAGGAGGAGGAGTAGTTTTCTCACTGATTTTTTCTACTGAATAATAAGATTGTGCATACCATTAATACCACACTAAAGATACCTGAAAATAACGTTGATTTCAATATTAAAAGTATGTGACTAGCGTTAAAAATTTCCATTGAAAAAAGCACTAAATGATGGAAAAACACCATGCTGAAAATATAAACAAGTTGTTTTGATAAAGGAGCAGTACTTATTTTTAATGTATTTAACTCATAACTCACGCCAAATGAATATTTGAGAACAAAGGGTCGTATCCAGGCAATAAAAACGCAGGCTGCGGCATGAACACCTCCTGAATCTGAGAACATGTCTATGGTTAATCCTAAAACAAAACTGAGTAAAATAAGCAAACTCTTGTTTCCGGTTAAGGGAAAAACAAGGATGAATAAAGGGTAGAGGTAAGGATTTATGTATCCTAAAAAATTGATTTGGTTAAGGATAAACACCTGCGCCATCACCAAGGTGAGAAACCGAACAATCTGTACAAGGGTTTCATTATTGCGCATTCTCTATAGTATCTTGTAGGTTCTTTATTTCCTGTGCATCACGGTGGGAAATGACGTAGATGTGTTTCACACTAGTCATGTCTGTAAATAGTTGCACGTTGATGGTGTAGTAATCTTCATTGGGATTACGTTCAAAATCTTGAATGGTTCCAATATGAATTCCAGGGGGGAAAATAGTAGATTTCCCGTCCGTCACAATGGTATCTCCTATAGCGACGGGTGCTATTCTAGGGATTTCAGTGAGTTGCACTCTATTTGGTGCCACCGCATCCCATTTTAAGGTTCCAAAATGATTTGATTTTTTGAATTTCGCAACAACTTGACTGTTGGTATTTAAAAGAGATTGTACGGTAGCGTATTTTTCAGAGATACTATTAACAATTCCGACAACTCCTTGAGAAGAAACTACACCCATGTCAACGGCAAGACTATCATTACGTCCTTTATTTATGGTGAGATTATTTTTCGATCGACTATAATTATTGTTAATCACCATGGCAGCAGTAAAGTTATAATTACTGTCTACTTGAACGGAGTCCAAGGGAGCACTTGTCATGTTTGTGATTAGGTTTCTGAGGCGTTCATTTTCTTCGGTGAGGATACTATTTTGTTCTTTAAGATCGAAGTAATCTGTAACGCTCGATTTCATAGCATATATGCCTCCCGAGAAAAAGTTAGCTGAAGTAACCATTTTACTCTTATGGTAAGAATGGGAATTTACCGTGAGCATAAAAGAAACAACAAATAGCAATGCAAACAACAGGAAGTTTTTATTCCGAAGAAAGAAAAATATGATCTGCTGCATGGCACGTTATTTCTTATTTAATCAATACACTTTTATACTTGCTGAGGTTTTTTAAGCAGATACCTGTTCCACGCACGACCGCTCGTAAAGGGTCTTCGGCGATGTATACGGGAAGGTCTGTTTTTTGTGAAAGTCGCTTGTCCAATCCACGTAACATAGATCCTCCACCGGCAAGATAAATACCTGTATTATAAATGTCCGCTGCTAGCTCTGGTGGAGTTTGAGAGAGTGTCTCCATAACAGAGTCTTCAATACGCAAAATAGATTTGTCTAAAGCTTTGGCAATTTCTCTGTAGGATGTTTGTACCTGTTTTGGTTTACCTGTTAAGAGGTCACGCCCCTGCACGGCCATCTCATCTGGAGGGAGTTCAAGATCCTCGGTCGCTGCACCTATTTGTATTTTTATCTTTTCGGCAGTGCGTTCTCCCACATAAAGATTGTGCTGTGTACGCATGTAATAGATGATGTCATTGGTAAAAACATCTCCCGCAATCTTAACGGATTTATCACAAACAATTCCTCCTAAGGCAATTACGGCAATTTCGGTAGTTCCTCCCCCTATATCAACCACCATATTTCCCTTGGGTTGCATGATATCTACACCAATACCAATAGCTGCTGCCATGGGTTCGTGTATTAAGTATACTTCTTTTCCATTCACACGCTCGGCGCTTTCTTTTACCGCTCGCATTTCCACTTCAGTAATACCACTTGGAATACAAATAACCATTCGCAGAGAAGGGGTAATCCATTTTTTCTTTAAGGCCGGGATGTCCTTAATAAACATATTGATCATTTTCTCACTAGCATCGAAATCGGCAATCACTCCATCCTTAAGTGGACGAATAGTCTTAATATTCTCATGTGTTTTTCCTTGCATCCTAGCGGCTTCTCGTCCTACGGCAATAATTTTACCAGTAGTGCGGTCTCGAGCAACAATAGATGGGGCGTCTACCACAACTTTATCATTGTGTATTATAAGTGTATTTGCGGTTCCAAGGTCAATGGCTATTTCTTCGGTTAGGAAATCAAAAAATCCCATAAGTAATATTAGTATAGTGGGTTAGACTCAGTTTGGTTTGCTATTCCTACAAATGTAACAAAATTTAGTGCTTAAAATGACGTACCCCAGTAAATACCATTGAAACGCCATTTTCATTACAATAATTCACGCTTAATTCATCCTTTATAGATCCGCCAGGTTGTATCACTGCTGTGATTCCTGCATTATCTGCGATCTCCACGCAATCAGGAAAAGGGAAGAAGGCATCACTAGCCATTACGGCACCTTGAAGGTCAAAATTGAATGATTTTGCTTTTTCAATGGCTTGCCTTAATGCGTCCACACGAGAGGTTTGTCCTGTTCCACTCGCACATAATTGCTTTCCTTTCGCTAAAACGATGGTGTTTGATTTTGTGTGCTTACAAACTTTTGAAGCGAATAGTAGGTCTTCTAACTCCCTTTCAGATGGTTTGTTGTTAGTTGCAGCTGTTAAATTTTCTTCGCTATCAGTAAGGTGGTCTTTTTCTTGAACCAGGGCTCCATTTAAACAAGTCCTTACGGTAGTTTGAGGGAGGGTAGCCTCTTTTTGAATTAATAGGATTCTGTTCTTTTTTCCTTTCAGAATTTCTAAGGCATCCTCACTAAACGAAGGTGCAATAACGACCTCACAGAATAGTTTGTGAATTTCCACTGAAGTGGCTTTGTCTACTTCAGTATTACTAATTAATATACCGCCAAAAGCAGAAACAGGATCTCCAGCTAATGCATCTGTATAAGCTTGGTGAAGCGTTGCTCTTTGTGCAATACCGCAAGCATTGTTGTGTTTAAGAATGGCAAATGTCGGGGCCTCACCAGAAAATTCACCCATAAGATTAACAGCCGCGTCAACATCTAGCAAGTTGTTATAGCTCAGTTCTTTTCCGTGAAGCTTATTGAACATGGCGTCGAATTCTCCAAAGAAAAATCCTTTTTGATGTGGATTTTCACCATAGCGTAAAACTTTTCCTTTTGTCTCACTTACTTTTAAAGCAGCAATCTCATGGTCGGCATTAAAGTAATTGAAGATGGCACTGTCATAGTGAGAAGAAACGTTAAACGACTTTGCCGCAAAACGTTTGCGTTGGTCCAATGTAGTATTTCCATTTCCTTCAGTTATAATTGTTAAAACTTCCTGGTAGTCTTCCATGGATGAAACACATAGGGTGTCCTTGAAGTTTTTTGCCGCTGCGCGTATTAATGAAATTCCACCGATATCAATTTTTTCGATGATATCTTGCTCACTCGCTCCAGAGGCAACCGTTTTTTCAAAAGGATATAAATCTACAATCACCAAATCGAGTTGAGGAATATTAAATTCCTTCATTTGCGCAACATCACTCTCGTTGTCTTGACGATTTAGAATCCCTCCAAATACTTTTGGATGTAATGTTTTCACACGACCACCAAGAATTGAAGGATAATCTGTTACATTTTCTACAGGAATAACAGGAATTCCTTGGTCATTGATAAATTTTTCAGTTCCTCCTGTTGAGTAAATTACTACACCAAGTTCGTTTAGTTTCTTTACAATAGGAGCCAATCCATCTTTGTGAAATACTGAAATCAAAGCGGAAGTGATCTTTTTTGTCTGTGCCATGAAAATTGAGTTGCTAGAATTAAAGTTGCAAAAGTACATAATTGAAGCCTAATTTTGTAACTTATCCCTTGATAAAACGTCCTATGTTTTATGTGTAAAACAAGGGAGCTAAGTTTCCGTTAAAAAACAGTTATGATTGTCTATCTCAGGGTATTAAAAGAGAGTTTTAATTTTGCAACCAGCGCGCTTAGAAATAATAAGCTACGTACTTTTTTGTCGTTGTTAGGAGTTACGATAGGGATATTTTCCATCATAGCTGTTTTGGCTGCAGTGGACTCTTTGAAAAAGGAAATAGAAGGTAGTATCAGCTCTTTAGATAATAGCACCATTTTTCTATGTCGTTTTTCGTTTGGTCCTACTGATGTGCCGCAATGGAAAAGAGAACAGTTTCCCGATGTGACTTATGATGAATACTTGCTGCTGCAAAAAACAATGCCCGATATGAAAGGAGTTTCATATCAGTTAAACGTAGCGAGAGAAACTTTAAAATACGAAGAGAAATCGGTTGAAAATGTTGAAATGATAGCCGTAACCGACCAGCAGACCAATATTGAGGAACTAAAATTATCTCAAGGTAGATTTTTTAACGAATCTGAATCGGCAAGAGGAGCCACCGTCATTGTAATTGGTGATGAAATTGCCAATAGTTTGTTTGGTAGCCCATCTAATGCTATGGGTAAAAAGTTAAGAGCCTACGGAAGGAAGTTGACAGTTATTGGAGTGATGGAGAAGGAAGGAAGTGGCCTCTTTGGGGATAGTAAGGATGTGGCAACCTTTCTGCCTGTGAACTTCATGCGAAGAATTTATGGAGATAATAATAAGGCAACCTTTCCATTTATTCTAATTAAGCCAGAAGCTGGGGTAGATAATGAGGAGTTTATTGCTCAACTGTCTTCAAAAATGCGAATCATTCGAGGTCTAAAACCGGAGCAGGATGAAAACTTTTTTGTGAATCAACTGCAAGGTTTCGCAGATGCTATTGATAATATGACTGGAACGTTGAACGCCATTGGAGGTGTTATTAGTTTCTTCTCACTCTTGGTTGGTGGATTCGGAATTGCGAATATTATGTTTGTAAGCGTTAAGGAACGTACCAATCTTATTGGAATTCAGAAATCCTTGGGTGCAAAAAACAAATTTATTTTGCTACAGTTTTTATTTGAAGCAATGATATTAGCTGTTATAGGAGGACTTATTGGAATTGTATTTGTGTTTTTTGCTTCCCTTATAGCCTCAGCGTTTACAGGTGATTTTGAATTTGTATTGTCCCCGGTCAATGTATTGATAGGAACAATAATTTCTGCGGGAATTGGACTGGTTTCAGGGATAGTTCCAGCTATTTCGGCATCTCGATTAAACCCTGTGGAAGCAATCCGAACCGGGATGTAATTACAACCTATAAAATAGAAGCGACTTGTGCATTTACCCATTCAAGGAAATCCTCATCGTCTTTGTTAAACGGATTGGCCGTATGTGAGTCAATATCTATTTGGCCAATGTTTTTTCCATCTTTAAAAAGAGGAATAACGATCTCGGCTTTTACAAAAATACTACATGCAATGTAGTTGTTTTGAGCTTTAACATCTGGCACTACAAAATTGGCGTTACTTTCGGCTACTTGCCCACAGATTCCTTTTCCGAAAGGAATTACCGTATGATCTGTTGCCTCTCCCGCGAATGCTTTTAAGTGAAGCGTTTTTTCGACTTCATTGGCAAAATAAAATCCAACCCAATCATAAGCATCCAAGTTGGATTGCAATACTTCACAAACTTCGGTTAATTTATTCTCGGTCGTTGTTTTAGAGGCAGCAATAATCGCTGCGATTTGAGGTTTTAGGGCTTCGAACTTCACGTGCAATATTTTTTTACAAAGGTATTTTAAAATCGTTTTACCTCCCAAATTCTATTTCCATATTTTTGTTTGAAAGGAGTTCGCTCTATTACTTTGAAAGCACTACTACAGAAATATAGATCGGTTGTCCGTTTTGTCGTCCTATTTTTAGGAACCTATCTCCTATTAACATTAGTGTATTCTTTTTATTTAACACAGGCTAAAGACGGTGTTTATCCTCCTGATTTTATCACCAACTTGGTGGCTAAACAAAGTAGTAGTTTACTTAAAGGGGTTGGCTATGAGGCCGCTGTGGCCCCACATGAGGCTCAACCTACAATGAAACTCTTTGTGGAAGGCCAATATTTAGCCAGAATCATAGAAGGATGTAATGCGATGAGTATTATCATTCTGTTTATTGCTTTTGTAGTTGCCTTTGGTCAAGGAATCAAAAAAACGACCTTATTCATTTTGGGTGGAGCCGTACTTATTTATGGGGTGAATATAATACGCATAGCCATCTTAGCAATAATGTTGTATCATTATCCACAGTATGATAGTGTACTTCATAGCGTTGTATTTCCCGGTATTATCTATGGGATGGTTTTTTTACTTTGGATGGTATGGGTAAGAGGATTAAAACAAACAGCAGTCTCAAAATCTGAAATAAACAAAGCACATGAATAAAGTATTTAGAATAGTACTTGTTTTGTTGCTTTTTGGAATGTTGATTCTGATAAGAGCCTTTGCTTCCGATCTATTCTATGACCCATTAATTGCTTTTTTTAAAACAACGCACAGTGTGGAAGCGCTCCCTGAATTACAAAAAGGAAAGCTTTTACTGCATACTATATTGAGATTTTTATTAAATACGCTCGTCTCTATACTTGTTTTGTGGGTGCTATTTAGGAAGAAGGATGTCATAAAAATCTCATGGTTTCTTTATCTATCCATTCTGCTGATTTTAGCAATCGCTTTTTCTTTGTTAGTTGATTCTACTGATGTTGGGGGTCATATGGCCTTGTTCTATGTGCGTCGTTTTCTTATACAACCCATACTGTTGCTGGTGTTAATTCCAGCTTTCTATTTTCAAAAGAATCCCTAGCACCGTATCTTTGTGTTTCAGAAAAGATACTCCTATGAAATTTTTTCCCTGTTACGCTTTATTATTAATCGCTGTGATTATTTCTTCATGTAAAGATTCTAAAAACCATGTCATTGAAACGGTTGAGGTGTCTAAAGAAAAAGTGATTCATGAGTCTGCTAGTCTAGAAGCAGAGTTTAAAGATCCAAAAGTCGCGGAAGTGTACAAAGCGTATAACACATTGAAAACGGCCTTAGTAAATAGCGATAATGCTGCTACAGCGATAGCAGCTTCTCAGTTAATGACCGCTTACGCTAACTTAGGAGTAGATGAGAGTGTTTTTAAAAATGCTAGTGCCATTACCGAAGACACTCGTATAGCATCACAAAGAGAGGCTTTTGAGAGGGTTACTACCGATGTAGAAACGATGTTGGAGGATGCGTTAGAATCTGGAACTATTTATAAGCAGTTTTGTCCTATGGCATTTAACAATAAGGGGGCGTATTGGTTGAGTAACACTAAGGAGATTCGCAATCCTTATTTTGGAGATATGATGTTGAAGTGTGGTAGAGTAGATAAAACCCTTAAATAATCCTATTTGAAAAATACCCTAGCCATATCGTTACTTTTTCTTTTTTCAATCCGACCAGCTTTGGCGGTAGGGCAGGTCTTGTATTATCAATTAAATATTGATTATATAGTGGAAAAATACTGCGTTAATAAGGAAGCGCCTAAGCTAGAATGTAACGGGAAGTGTTTCTTAGCCAATAAAATGGACATACAAGAAGAGGAGCGAACCCAGGAGAATCAAACTCCGAAATTGATGCTAGTCGAAGCTTTTTTTCCATTATTTTTTCAGAATACAACGTTTCATAAAACCTACGAACCAATTGCAGTTGCAATAGAAAATAATTGGGGGAGAAATCAGTTTTCTAACTCCATATTCTTACCAGTTCTGGGACCGCCTCCAAGGTTGTCGTAGTTCCTATATCCATTACTAAACAATGTTTATATCTCTTCATCGAAGAGTTATACACGATTCTATGCCTAATACCTTTTAAGCATAGGAATCTATTACCCTAACTCAAAATAAAAAATCATGAAAAAAAAATATGTGTTGCTAGTAGCTATGTTAGTTACCGTAATCTCTTATGCGCAAACTCAATATACCGGTAAGGTACAATCAAACACAAACGAACCACTATCTGGTGCTACTGTTATGTCTTCTCAAGATAAGAACTTTGGAGCGCAAACAGGCTTTACTGGATATTTCGAAATTTCTCTTTCTGGAGAGCCTCGAGTCGTAGTAAGTTATTTAGGTTATAAGAATACAGAAGTGGTCCTCATTGATGGACAGAACATCATCATATTGGAACCAAGTTCTGAGTCTTTAGACCAAGTAGTCGTTTCCGCTAATAGAGAGCAACAAAAGCGAAGTGAAGTGCCTGGTGCTATCTCCGTTATTGGTTCTCAAACTATTGAGGATTCCAAGGCTTTTGGTATAGAGCAATTAGTCAATCAGGTTCCTGGAGTATTTATGTCTACGTCAAAAGCTGCGAGTAATGAACAGCACTTTATGGCAATGCGTTCTCCTATTTCTACCAAGTCCTTATTCCTGTATGTCGAGGATGGAATTCCAATTAGGCCTACCGCTGTATTTAACCACAATGCACTGTTAGAAATGAATAACACAGCTTTTCAGCGTATTGAAGTTTTAAAAGGGCCAGCTTCTAGTATTTATGGAAGTGAGGCTATCGGTGGAAGTATCAATGTAATTACTAAAAACCCAACTCGTAAACTTACGGGAGGTATTGGTTTTCAAATTAATGATTTAGGACTTACTCGTTATGAAGCTGAATTTTCTAAATATGTGAGTGATGACTTCGGTATTTATTTTGGAGCGCATTTCGCTCAGAGAGCTGATGGGTTGATAGAACACAGTGATTATGAAAAAACAGCAATTACGTTAAAGACCGTTTATGATATAAATAATAAGACCAAGTGGACCAATGCGTTCGATCTTATTGATTATCGAAGTGACATGACAGGTTCACTAAGTGAAGACGATTATTATGGAGGGAATTTTGAAAGTGATCAAACTTTTACAGAGCGTGATGCCTTGGCATTTCGTTTCAGAAGTACTTTAGAAACTCGCTGGAATGATAGAAACAAAACAACATTTAATGCAGTTTTTAGAAACAATAAAATGGACCAGAATCCTTCTTATCGCGTGCGTCAGTTTAGAGAGCAAGGACAATTGACGGGCTTCGGGTCTGGCGAGATCAATTCAAATGAGTTTAATAGTGCATTAGCGTTAGTACAGCATAAAAAAGATTTTAATTTTATGAATTCCTCTTTGGTTGTTGGTGCATCTGCCGATTTCTCTCCGCAAGATTATGTTGCAAGACCAACAAGTATTATCGTTGACCCAGAAACGGGAAGAAACATTGATTTTACTGTGCTTAATGAATTTATTTTAAATTATGAAGCTGATATTTTCAACTATGCTGGGTACTTTCAGTATGAAATATCTCCTTTGGATGCGTTAAAAATTACTGCGGCATTGCGTTACGATCGTTTTACCTATGATTATGATAATAGAGATGATGGAGAAACAGGAGCTGCGGACACAAAAACAGAGTACGATAATCTAGCGCCGAAGTTTGGTATTAACTACAATTTTTCCAAAAAGGCAGGAGTTTATGCTAATTATTCGCAAGGGTTTACACCACCTCAGACGTCAACCTTATTTCGAAATAGTTTCGTAGGAGTTGGTGGCGAAGTTTTTGATCTGAAACCAAGTGACTATAATAACTATGAAGTAGGTGGATACTTTACTATTTTGGATAAGGTAACTCTAGATGGGGCTGTCTATGTGTTGGATGGAAAAAATACCTTGGTTACCTTAAGAGATGAGAATGATGAGTTCTTTAATGCAAATGCTGGAGAAACACGATCATATGGTATCGAATACGGTGTAAAGTATTCACCTATGGAAAACCTTAGTTTAGCTCATAATGGTAGCTATGCTAAACATGAATACATTTCTTTCTTTGACCGAGGAGTCGATTATAGTGACACCGATCGTGAAACGGCACCGAATCTTTTGGGGACAACAATTCTAACGTACAAGCCTTTTAAAAATTTCACCGTGAGTGCAGAGCATGAATTGGTAGGAGCGTATAATACTAGTTTTGAGGGGCAAATTGAGAATGAGGATGGAACCTTGAGCACTGCTACTTACGATGGTCACAATGTGTTTAATTTCCGATTGTCGTACCGTTATAAAAACATTGAAATCTGGGGTCATGCCCTTAACCTTACAGATGAGTTGT